>CAVBXG010000021.1:0-36966 GCA_963599585.1 bacterium | reverse complement strand
CGTGTTCCCGGCTTTAATTAATCTCTGCCATTTACACAAATTTTATGACAGGGTCGAACAAACCGATTTTATTTGCTCCGGGGAATAAGATTGATTAATCAGAGGATAAGATTTTTTTACATATGACCGATTCGGGCAAATGGAACAGTTATATAATCAGTATCTTCTTTTTCTTTTGAATTAGAGTCATTTTGTGAGAATGGTTCTGCAGCCACATCTACCATAGTTTCATCCCAAGGTAAACAATCCATTCCAGAAGCACCATCACTTATAACGAACATTACTCCGATACCTGTAGATTCAAGCTCTGATTTTGAAATCTTTAATGCAGATAATGGAATTGTAATCTGCCATTTCAAATCCAAATTTGAATTATGACCAAGTTCATTAAAGTCAATATAAGCATCTGTATGAATATTTGCTGTCAATCTTCCTTGATCAGTTCCAACAGCTTTTATTCCATAAAGATTTTTGCTAACCAAACCTTGAGTTTTATTTGCACCACCATCCCAAGATACAGAGATATTATTTTCCGTGAAAGTTTCACACAATCCATTTTTATAATCAAATAAACCTTCGGTATTTGTACGGAAAACTCCAGGCGTTCCTTTAGCTGGATTTGAATGACATACAATCATCGTATCAACATTTTTATTTGAAAATTCAACAGCACTATTCCAAATATACGGATCCCCTGTTGAAACCATAGCGCCTGTTCCACCTACACCTTTACCTGTCTCAAATGCAAAAAAGAATGGAGTTCCCCTATTCCAGAACTGTCCATTATCACTCAACGGATAATTATCTTGAGGAGCAACTATATCTTGGACATTCGAAAGTTCAACCATCAAATATAAATTATCATTATCATAAGCAGCAAACAGTGCATAAGCATCATTAGGCGGTTCATGCATTGACCACTTGCAATATACTCTTGGATCATCATTTGCAGCACCTTGAGAAATTTTCATATCTTCCGTCCAATCGGAAAAACTTGAAATCGTCTTGTTCACGCCCACCGCACCGTTTTTATTCGTCCAATAATACTGCGAACCTTCAACTTTTGTGTAGTCCACAGTCAGTGTGTAAGTTGCACTTGCCGATCCGTTTTTTACGGTGATTGTAAATGTCGTTGTTTTTCCGTCTGCGATTGTCGCGTTTGATGGACTTACTGTTACCGTTGCGGAAGTTGAGTTTGCTTCGGCAGTTACTGTTACAGAGCAAGAATCGCCTGAGCCGCTTAATGATTTGGTGAACGATGTTCCAGAAAGTTCACCGATTGAAGAACCGTTTATTTTAATGGAAGAAAGTGTTACATCATTTGGGTCTTCCGGGGCTTCGGCTTTTCTTGTTACAGAAAGTGAATATGTTTTTACAGTTCCGTCCTCGGCTGTTACTGTAATTGTGAAAGATTTTGACTCGCCAACAGCAAGAGGGGTTTCACCGCTTGGACTTACAGAAACCGTTGCTTTTGTGGAATTTGCCACCGCTGTAACTGTAACTTTTTCTGTTTTTAAAGGAACTTCATATTTTTCAACAAAACCGATAGAAGTTCCGTTCACCTTGATTTCTTTTAGTGTTGCGTCGCTGTCTAAAGTTGGTGTGGTTGTAGGGTCGGAATCGTAGAATGTATCTGTATTATAATCGTACCAGAAAGTTGATGTTCTAGTAGATTTTTTATCATCTGATGTAATTTTATTTCCACCTTTACAAAGAATAAAATCTATAGTTCCTTTAGATTTGTCATAGTCTTTTGAAATATCAAGCATTTTCCAGCCAGTTGCGTCATTCATATATTCTGAACAATCAGCAGAAGTAAAACTATTTCCTGGATAACTTCCATTTAATGCATTTGTTGAACCGTCATACCAAACATAAATTGTATCAGCGTCAGCTTTCACAAAAATAACCGTTTTTCCAGCAAGCGCATTACCAATCAAAGTATCAAAATCTGCAGAACCGTCGCTAGGAACAGTTACAGTTCCCGCAACTTTTGTTGTACTTCCGTCATTTACGTACACTTTCCAAGTGCCAGGAGCAACGCCGCTCAAAGAACTGGTCGTTATCGAGTTAGAATCAATAGAAAGTTTTTCAGAAAGCGGATCATCAATCCAGACTGAATAGCCGGAAGCCGATTTTATATTGGTAAACTTTACAGTTCCTGTTTTCTGAACATAACTTTCAGCCGAAACAGAAGAACCGTTTCTATAGGTAGAAGCAAATCCGTCAGCATCAAAAAGATATGCGCTAGAAACGCCGTCAAATCCGCCAAGCGAAACAGAAGAAATATTCACGCCTGCGTTCAGCAAAGCAAGATACGCCTTGCCCTTTGCCGAATCCGCACCGTCTTTTATTGTGCCGATTGAGTTTGCGCCAGAATTTATATCTGTAAGTGCATACAAAATTTTTACAGGAACGTCAGCCGTCTTATATCCAGAAATTTCGATTACGCGGTTTTTACCGACCGGAATATTTTCAACAGCAAGAGTTCCTTTTCCGCCGTTGACAGTTACTCCACTTTTTGAAATTGTATTCATTCCGTAGCCGTAGACATTTACAGTAGCGGTTGAAATTCCGTTCACGTCTACAAAACGTGACTTTGAATCAAAATAAAGAGTTCCAAGATTTTCGTTGCCTGAATCTGAGTTCAGTTCCGCCAAATCGGAACACCCAAACATCATCAGGGCGCAAAAAATCCCCCCCCCGATGATTTTCAAAAACTTTTTCATTTTTCCTTCCTTAAAAACTCCACGTTAGTGGCAGCACAGGAGGTGCTGAACCAAAGTTTATGAAGTGCACCGCACGTAATAAACTTTAGTGATAAAAATTACACGGATGTAATTTTTATCACACATCCTTATTACTTTTCTTTATAAAACCATCACGCTCCGCTTTTCCCGCACGGAATGTGATGGAATATCACTTTTTTAGTATTTTATGATTGTAACCGCAGTTCCTTCGCATTGCGTTGACGTTGGAGTTGCACCGTTTATGTCAAAGATTGTTGTTCCGCTCACAGGTTTTGAAATATTGTTTCCCGGATTTACAACAATGCAGAGATTTGTTCCATCGCTGTCCTGAACGTAGTATTTTACGGCATTATCGCTTGTTTCTGTTGTTCCAACGCCGTTTCTGTAGCGAAGCCCATCGTGTGCCTTGCGGAGCTTTATCAAATCTGCATGGTAATCAGAAATCGCCTTGTTTGTCTTTTTTAGGCTCCAGTCAATTGAATTTGTTGCTGATCCTGCCATGTAGCTGTTGTGGCTCATGCTTGAACCAGCTCCTTTTTCTTTTGTGCGGAGGAATTCATCACCAGCATGAATGAACGGAATTCCCTGCGAAACAAGCAGAATTCCATGACCGAACTTAACAATTCTTTTTGCATAATCACTATTTGATGAAATAGACATCGAATTTGTCGAGAAGGAGAGTTTTATCTTATCCCAATAGCAAAGATTGTCGTGTGCAAACATATAATTTATTGACTGGTCAGGACTTACAGTAAAGAAGCGAGTCCAAGTACCTGATGTATCTGAACAGTCAGTTTTATCAAGAGAAGTGCCAGAACCTTTTAAACCAACAGCAATATTTGCCGCATAAGAAGAGCCATCATTTTCATTCGCATTAAAAATATAACCTCGCGCAGCTTTATCATTTGCACCTTTCAAAGTCTCTCGGAATTTTCCATTAAACACGCCGACATGGGCATTTCCCAAACTTGCAACAGCACTCATTCTGACTTTTGCGCTTTCTTCTGAATCAGCGGCATATCCGTTCCAAGGTTCGCCGTACATCAAAAGATTTCTGTCCGGGAATTTTGTGTTGTTCAGATATTCGCCCCATTCTTTTACTGCTGAAGTGTGATAAATTCCAATCAAGTCAAAGCGGAATCCATCAAGATTGTATTCATCAGCCCAATATTCCAAAGAATCGCGAATCATTCGGCTTACCATTGGAACGCCGGTATTTGTACTGTTTCCACAGCCGGAAAGGTCTGTTGAAGTATAGTATTTTGAAGAAATCGAGCTGAACATCTCTTTTGCAAAAGTATGATTGTAAACAACGTCCATGATTACGCGGATTCCATTCTTGTGGAATTCGTTAATCATTTCCTTTACTTCACGGATTCGCTCAACATAATCGTCCGGGCAAGTTGAATATCTGTCTTCCGGCACATTGTAATTTACCGGGTCATAGCCCCAGTTGTAAATATCGCTTAAAGTATTGTTGTATTTTGTGGCAAAATCGTACATCGGCAAAAGCTGAACGTGTGTAACGCCTAGTTCCTTCAAGTGGTCAAGTCCGGTTGTAACTCCGCTGTAAGAAGTGCCGCTTTCCACCATTCCCGGGAATTTTCCTGCATTTTTGCTTGAACCGCCCCAAGTTGAATCAGAAGAAAAATCGCCAACATGAACTTCGTACACAATTGCGTCACATCGGTTTTGCAAAGTTGGTCGTGCAGCCCAGCCGCCAGTAGGTTCGGTTTTGTCCATATCAACAACGATATTCACGCTAAGACCTGCGTAAGAAGTGTAACTGTAGCCGTTTTCAGTTCCATCAGCAATTTTGTTAGTTTTCTGCTGGTTTCCGTCATATTTAATCATCTTGCCATAAGGGTCGCGAACTGCCACACCGCCGATTTTGAACTGGTATTCTGCAAGGTGCAAGTCGCCCGGAACTGATACGCCGTAAATATTTTCGGAATCCGGATAATCGCCGTCAACCTGAAAGCCCTTTGTACAGGTGTAAGTTTGTTCAGTTCCGCCAACCGGTTTTACAGTAACCGTTACCTTGCTTGAATCCGGCGACCATATACTGAAAGAAGTAGCACTGCTTGTGTAATATGCGCCAAGTCGAGTCGGAGTCGAAGGCTTATCAATCTTTGTGAAAATAGAACTTGCAGAAACTTCTGTTGTGCCGTCTGTTCCCCAAACCTTTACGGTTACAGTTTCGCCAACAGAAATTCCTTCTCCTACTGTAAAACTTTTGCTCGAATCAAAAGAAACCGCTGTTGCAGAAGTTTTCGGCTCGCTTCCGTCTATTGTGTATTTTGCAGAAGTGCAGTTTTTTGCAGTAACTGTTACAGACTGATTTGCTCCACTGAACGAAGCGTTTTCGCTCGGAGTTATTGAAACGACAGGCTCTGTGCTGAACGGATTTGAAGTTTCAAAAGTTTTTGTCGCAAAGTTGAACCAAGCCTCTTTTACGCCTGCAGGAATTACAACGCCATCCTGTTGGTCAGCCGGGTAACGGTTGCTGTCGCTTCCGCCGTAAAAAATCACCATTGTTGTTCCGGCAGTAATCCAAGATTCAGTCAAATCGTAGTAATAGCAGCCATCAGATTCCACACTCATTGATGGCATTTTATCCCAAGTAGAAACAGTTTGTGTTGTATTATTATAATAGTAGATTTTGTAAGTGCTCCACTTTGCGCCGTAAAAATGCACGCGGTAGCCAGTAAAGGTCTGCTGCTCGCCAACTTTTCCAGCATTATAAACTTCACCAGATTTTACAGTTACAGACCGTTTTGAAACTTTTCCGCTGTTATCTTCTATATATAATGACCACGAACCAGGAGCAACGTTTTTTACTGAATAAGTTCCGTCCGCAGAAACTTTAACTTTTTCAGCAGAAGAAATAGGATCATTCAGCCAGATTGAATATCCCGACGCATTTTGTGCAGTAACAGAAACACTTCCAGCCTTAAAAACATATTCAGAAGAATCAAACGTGCGTTCAGGATTTTCTTTGTAGTCTGAAGCAATTTTTGCAAAATCAATAAGAGCTGCATGAGTGTTTTTAGGAATGGCAGATTCTACAGCAGTTTTTTGCTCATTTGTAAATGTGGCGGTTGAAACTTTTTCATCAATCAGAGCTTTATAAAGATTTCCTTTTACAGAAGAATCCCAATTTACAGAAGCTAAGTTATTTTCACCAGACTCAATATCAACAACGGCAGAAAGACAAATTCCTTCAATTTTAGAATCAGTCGAAGTGCCGCTTTTTGCCTGAACTAGAATAACACGATTTTTTCCAACCGGAATATTTTCAATTCTATAGCTGCCTTTTCCACCAAACACATCAACAGAATCTGCAAAAACCGTTTCCATATCAGAGCCAACGATACATACATCCGCATTTACAATCTCATCAACTTGAACTGCACGCTCTGACTTTTGATTTATTACAAGAGTTCCATAGTTTGCCGAAAAATCCGAATCATTTTTTGCTTCAAGACCATTTGAACATCCGGCAAACAGAAGAACGCCTAAAAACGAAGCAAAGACAGCAAGCCGCGACAAAACACTTTTCATTTTTCCTCCAAAAATCTCTCACCAAAACGCAACAAAGATTTTGCTCCGCTTTTCCCACACGGAACAAAACCTTTAGAGTTATTTTACAAGAACAAACCTTGCAGAAAGAGCCGGAACGGTGACTGTGCCACTGAATGATTCATCAGAAAGCAAGTCTGTTCCACTGCCAGAGATACTGAATGTTTTTGCAGACGATGAATTGTAATTGAATGCAATATAAATCGTTTCGCCTCCACCAACCTTTTTGGCAACATAAAAATCATTTTCTCCAATCACCTGTTCATTTGAACCATTCCACAAAGCCTCATGTTCAGAACGTGCTTCAAGACATTTTTGTGTCCAGTCATGAACTTTTTGTTCTCTTTCATTAAAGCCTGAAATTTTTCCAGAAGAGCGGGCAACATTATCAGTTCCCCAACCAGTAGTTGTCGTTGCATTATGGTCGCCAATTTCATCACCATAGTAAATTGTTATTGGACCGGTGTATGCCGCCTGTGCTGCCAAAAGAACCATATTTCGTTTTGCGTAATTATCACTTTCAAAGCCATCGCTATATTTTTTGTTGATTAAATCTCCAACCCTGAACAAGTCATGGTTTGAAAGCATGAAATTCGGGTAATATGTTTCGTAAGAACCATCATCTTCTTTGCAAGAATAACCTTTTTCTGAATAAGTTTTGTACAAATAACTTAAACCAGTCGTAATATTTCCTGTTGTAGTTCCACCCCATTCCTGTGCGAAACCTTGAACAACCTTATAATACGCTGGGAAATCAAAACAAGAATTTAATCCATAACCTTTAGCAGCATTTGAAGTATTTCCATAAGAACTAGAGGTATAACCTGCGTTTACAGAACCCATTTGAATAACTGTAGAATCTCCATGCCAATGCTCTCCAACCATATAACCTAAAGTTCCCCAATCTGTACCCAAAGTTCCATTTGAAGAAGCAGCCTCTTCCACAACTTTACGAATATCATACCAATAGTTATGACCATTTGTACCTGTATTCTTAGGAAAGACACCTGTATCATTATCTTTATCACCCAAACCAACTTGATAACACTGGTCAAAACGCCAACCGTCAATTTTATGTTCCGTAATCCAGTAGCGAGCAACATCAGAATAATATTTCAAAGAATTTGAATCATTTGCATAATCAACAGGATTTGAAGTTGAAGGTATAATTCCCGGATTTTTAATTCCATTTCTACTCGGAGAAGAAGCCACTTTTCCCTTATTATGACCAAAAACACCATCAAGAATAACATTTATTCCATTTTCATGACAAAGGTCAACGAGTTCATCAAATTTTTCCATTGTTCCAAAATGAGGATCAATATTGAAATAGTCATAGGCAAAATAGCCTGTAGCATCCAGTTTATCACTTCCATTTGAATTAAAAATCGGAGTCATCCAAAGTGCATTACATCCAAGTTCTTTTATATAAGGAATAGCCTTGATAATTCCTTGCAAATCACCGCCTTTAGTTTGATTATCTGGTCCCCACATCTGTGTAAAGCCAATAGAAGGGTCGCCATCTTGGAAACTCGCAACCATAACCTGATAAATTCTTAGCTCATTAAAATTAGTAACCAGTGTATTCGCCGGTTTTTCAACAACAGAAATTGAAGCTGAAACCGTTTTGCTTCCCGCTGAATTTGAGATAGTTCCGGAAACTTGGATTGTTCCAACTGAAGTTGTAAAGTCTGAGACATTGAATGAGTTAGAACCTATCGCAAGCGTTTTTGAAGTTTCGTTGATTGAAATTGTGTTTTGAATCAACGCAGAATCGCTTGAAACTGTGATTGTGAATGTGCCGTCCAAGTATGCTTTTGAAGGAACTGTTACGGTTGGTGGAACAGGCTGATTTGGATTTGTTGTTGAAAAGTTAGAAGAAAGTTTGCTTCCATCTTCGTCTTTAGTACCAGAAGCACCGCCAATATACCAATATTCACCGGCAGAAGGAATATAAAGGTCAGCAGTCTGATTTGTTCCGACAACTGAACCGCCATTATTATTAAAGATAACCTTAGACGCTGTTTGTTTTATTGTGTAATTATACCAATCACCATTTAAATCCATTGATTTTCCTGGCCAAGTTCCTCCAGTATAATTCACAGAACCAGAAGTTGCCCATGCCCAAATATAGCCATATCCAAGAGATTTTGGTACATGAACTATAATTTTATCAGTAACAACAGTTTCTCCCAGCACAACTTCTGCAGCCGCTCCAGATGTAACCGTTACCGTTCCGCTTTTTACAACCGCACCATCTTTTACAGCGTAGACGTTCCAAGTTCCCGGAGCAACATCTGAAATCGTTACTTCCGCAGAATCGCCAGAAAGTGCAGAAGAGATTTTTGAGTTAGGGTCAGAAACTTGGATTGTGCAGCCGGAACAGCCGTTCGCAGTAATTTTTACGCTTCCAGCTGTCAATGTATAAGAAGAGCTATTTAAAGTGCCAGCCTTAAAGTCAGCAGCAATCGCCTTTGCATTAATCAGGCTTGCGTGTGTGCCGGAAGGAATTGCGTTATATATAGAAGAAAGTTGTTCATCTGTGAGTTTTGAAAGATTCTCGCATTTTTCAAGCAATGCCGCAAGAACCTTGCCTTTTTTGGAAGACTCCCAGTCCACTGTTACAGAACTATTTTCTCCGGCTTTTACGTCGCAAACCGCGTACAGCGTAACTCCATCAATTTTAGAAGTTGACGCAGAATCGCCATAAGCCTGAACTTCAACAACTGCATTCTTTGAAACAGGGATTTTTTCAATTTTAGAAAACGTTCCTTTTCCATCTTCAACAGTAACAGATGAAGCGGATTCTTCAAATTTTTCACCGTTTGAATCAAAGCCGGAAATCTTTACCTTTGCAGCTTTTATGTCGCCGGCAAAAATCGCCCTTTTTTCAGAATTTATCGAGATTGAACCGTATTCAACATCATTCTTTTCAGAAACAAGATCTGAACAAGACGAAAACAGAATAACGCCAAAAACCAGCGAAATCACTGACAAAACTTTTAAACTTTTCATAATTTTTCCTTATTTTCAGGCAAGAACCAAACTTTTTTTATAACTTTCCCATCAAAAAGTGTAAGTCCACTATATCAATCTGTCAAATTAATGATTTGTTATAATTAGTGGCGGAACAGACAAAAAAACTCAATATTTTGGTTAAAATACGAGCTGAATCATACACAGATTCTTTTTTCCATTGTATACTATTCTTTATGCAGCAGCGAAACGGCCACGAGCTTTTGAAACGGTACATTTTTTTCTTCTTGGGGATTTGTCTTAATGCATTTGGAATTGCACTTTTTACGCGTTCAAGACTAGGAACAGGGCCAACCTCGTGCATTCCGTATGTTGTAAGCTTAAAATCCGGGCTTTCTTTTGGAACTTGCACTTTTTTGTTCAATTTATTGCTTCTTTTGGTGCAGATTATTTTGCTCAGAAAAAATTTTCCAAAATATCAACTGCTTCAGCTGCCGGTAACGCTTTTGTTTTCAATCCTGATTGACGGCGCAATGAAATTCACGGATTTTGTGAATCCAGACATCTATTGGGCCGCGCTTGCGTACAATATCCTTGGCTGTGTTTTTAGGGCGATTGGCGTAAGCTGTCAGGTAACGGCCGATGTTGTAATGCTTTCCACAGAAGCGTTTGTAAAGGCGATTTCCGATGTCACAAAAAAAGAATTTTCATGGATTAAGCTGATTTTTGATGTTCTAATGGCGGTGCTTGCTGTTATCCTTTCATTCTTGCTGCTTGGAAGGCTTGAATCTGTGCGCGAGGGAACCCTTATCATTGTTTTGCTCGTAGGTCCGATTTCGCATTATTTTACAAAGCGGCTTAGTTTTACAAATTATGTTTTTGAAAATGAAAGCGAGCTTGTCTTTGAGCCAAAACTCAAAATTGACGGAACAAAACGGATTGTACTGACAGTAACCTCTGAATCTGGAAGCGGCGGACGCATAATCGCAAAAATCCTTGGAATAAAGCTTAAAATTCCAGTTTACGACAAGGAGCTTGTTGAACTTGTTGCGCAGGAAGGCGGATTCACCCAAAAATTCGTTCAGGAACACAATGAAATTCTTTACCGTAGCACGGCCGAGGCTTTTATACAGAACAATTACACCGTGGAAGATTTTCATTCAAAAAGCTACAAAAAACTCTACGATGCGCAGGAACGCGTAATCTCAAGGCTTGCAGAAAAACAAAACTGCATAATCGTGGGGCACTGCTCAAATTTCATCTTAAAGGACGACAAAAATGCGATTCATATTCTTATCACCGCGGACATGAAGCACAGAATTACTTATATAAGCGAAAAATACGGACTGAACAGAAGAAATGCGCAGAAAAAAATAAGAAAACAAGACCACAACACATGGGAATTTTACCAGCACTTTACAAACCAGGACTGGAAGGCAAGCAACAATTATCATCTTTGCCTTGATTCAACGCTTTTTGGCTACGAAGGAACAGCAGATATAATAGAAGATATTGTAAAAAAGAACTACACAAATGCTCCGAGCGTAAAAGTAAAGGAACTTATAACAAAATACAAACTGAATTGATTATTGTAAAAGCAAAACAAAAGTTATAAGATAAAAAGCATATCTAAAACTCAAATTGGAGTTAATATGCAGAAATTGTTATCTCAGCTGCTTCCGGCTTTTGTTCATCAGGCTGTTGCGGCAGACGGTGTAACTTTGGTTGCAGATTCGGACATTGCAAACATAAGTATTTCAAATCTTGTTTTTGATTCCAGAGAAGTTACAAAAGGCGCACTTTATTTTGCCTTGCCTGGAACGCATATAGATGGAAAAGAATTTATTCCTGACGCTATAGAAAAAGGCGCGAATGCGATAGTTTTTGAAGGCGAACTTTCAGAAGAAATTCAGAAAAAGTCTGCTGAACTGATTGTAAAACGCCACTTGCAGAATGTTATTGGAGAAAACCAGAACGGAAAACCAGTCCACGACGACTCGGCGAAATTTCCTGTTCCAGCGTTCATAAAAGTTGAATCAAGCCGATTTGCAATGTCACCAGTTTCTGATGCGTTCTACGATTTTCCTTCAAAAAAGTTGGTTGTAATCGGTGTTACAGGAACGGAAGGAAAATCTTCTACAGTTTCGTTTATCTGGCAGCTTTTGCGTTCTTGCGGAGAAAAGGCTGGTTTTATCTCGACAGTTGAATATTCTTTTGGCGGCGAGGCGCTTCCAAATCCGCAGCACCAGACAACGCCGGAAGCCCCGATTATTCATCATCACCTGAATGAAATGCTTTTGAACGGCTGCAGATACGCGGTTGTTGAATCTTCATCGCATGGACTTTCTGTGCGCACAAACCGGCTCGGAAATGTGCTTTTTGACTGCGCAGTTTTTATGAACGTAACTTTGGAGCACCTTGAATTCCACAAGAATTTTGAGACATACAGAAACGACAAGGCAAATCTTTTCCGCGCGCTGGACAAGCACGACCACATAAAGACAATAGCCGGTGAAAAAACGAAAATTCCTTCAATCGGGATTGTGAATCTTGAGGATCCTAGCGCAGATTTTTTTATAAAAGCCACAAAAAAGCACGTTTACGGATTCACTTCTGAAGGAAAAGCCGGAAAAAGTGCGGCGGAAACTGGCGCAGAGGCTGTTCCACTTCCGAAAATCCCGGAAAACTTGCGCTACATGAAAGCTGAAAATATTGCGTCAGCCCGATTCGGACTTGATTTTACAATAATTGCTGACGGAGAAAATGCTCTGTTCCCGGAAAACTTTGACCCGGTTCTTCCGCGCGAACACAAGAGGCTTTCGGTGCAGGCAAAAGTTCCGGGCGCGTTCAATGCGTACAACATTATGGCGGCAATGATTGCAGTTTCTTCTGTAACCGGCAGAAGTTTTCAGGAAATCGCAGCTCATCTTCCAGAGCTAAAACCAATCAAAGGAAGAATGACGCACATTGAGCAAAGCCAACCTTTCGAGCTTATTGTTGACTATGCCCACACGCCAAGCTCGTTTGAGACAATTTTTCCACCGCTAAAAAAACGCTGTTCCGGCCGCATTTTTGCAGTTTTCGGAAGCGGCGGCGAGCGCGACCTAACAAAACGTCCATTGCAAGGAGAAATTGCGGCACGTTTCTGCGATTTTGTGGTTCTTGCAGACGAAGATCCACGAGGAGAAGATCCAGTTGAACTTTTAAAAGGAATTGCAGTCGGTGCGGAAAAAGCCGGAATGAAAATGAACGAAAATCTTTTTATCATTCCAGACAGAAAAAAGGCAATCCGCGAAGTCCTGAAGAAAGCCCAGAAAGGCGACATCGTTCTTCTTTTAGGAAAAAGCCACGAAAATTCAATTATTTACAAAGATTACACAATGCCATACGATGAAATCAGCGAGGCAAAACTGGCTCTTTCTGAACTTGGCTACAAATAAATCAGATATTCTGGAGATATTATGAACATTGCATTAATTTACGGCGGACGCAGTGGCGAACACGAAATTTCATTGGTTTCTGCCGCTTCAATTGCCCGCGGAATTGATAAAAAAAATACAGTAACTTTAATCGGAATCACAAAAGACGGACGCTGGTTCCTGCAGAGTGAAAAAGAGTACGAGCGAATCTGCAAGGACAAAAAAGCTTCTTTTAAAATAGAAGAATCAGAAGAAAACAAGATTTCTGTTGTGCCGGGCGGAAAAAATAATGCGTTCTGCACAAAAAACGGTCCGCTCAACATTGATGTAGTTTTTCCTGCCCTGCACGGAACTTACGGCGAGGACGGAACAATTCAGGGGCTTCTGGACATGGCGGATATTCCTTATGTTGGATGTTCAACAATGGCTTCCGCACTTACAATGGACAAAGAAAAAACAAAACAGATTCTTAAATCAGCAGAAATTCCAATTGTTCCATACATTTGCATAAAACGCTGCGACCTGAACAACAGCCAACGTTACGATGAAATTTTTCAGCGTTGCATAGACGAGCTCGGATTCCCTCTATTTATAAAACCGTGCTGCGCAGGCTCTTCAAACGGGGCAAACAAGGCGACTACTCCAAAGGAACTTTCATTTTATCTTATGGAAGCGTTCACGTGGGATGACAAAGTTCTTGTTGAAAAAGCAATAAATGCGCGCGAAATAGAATGTTCTGTAACTGGAAATTCCACAACCGCAAACCCGAACAACGAATCAGAGGCGGTTCGCGCATACATTCCGGGAGAAATAAATCCAACTCATACATTCTACGATTTTGATGCTAAATACAACGACCCGAACGGCGCGGAACTTCTTATTCCGGCAAATATTTCAACAGATTTAATTGAAGCAATCCGCACTGTCGCAGTCCGCGCATACAAAGCCTTGGACTGTTCAGGGTTAAGCCGGGTTGATTTTTTTATTGACAGAGACACAGATTCGCTTTACTTGAACGAAATAAACACATTGCCGGGATTCACATCAATCAGCATGTTCCCGAAAATGTGCGAAAAAGCCGGCTTGAAATTCCCGGAACTTGTAAATCTCTTGATAGATGAAGCAATTCTTCGCTATAAGGCAAAGTCATCGCTTACAACCTCAAGATAACGCGGAGTCCATAAATGTATTCATATAAACCCGGCTGCACATTCCAGACATTACAAGACATAAAAGGAAAAAATATTGTTGTAATGGGATTAGGACTTAACGGAGGCGGCGAAGCGTGCGTCAGATTTTTCTTGAGGCACGGCGCAAATGTTCTTGCGACGGACATGAAAACCGCCGAACAGCTTGCACCGACAATCAAAAAACTTTCTGATGACCCTGAACTTGACACAACCCGACTTTCTTATCGTCTTGGAGAGCATAAAATAGAAGATTTCCAAAATGCAGACTGCGTAATAAAAAATCCGGGTGTAAAAATTGAAGGAAACAAATATCTTGCCGCGGCAAAAAACATCGAGACAGACATTTCAATCTTTCTTCATTTTACAAAAGCTCCAGTCATCGCAGTAACAGGAAGCAAGGGCAAATCTTCCACGGTGAGCGCAATAAACTTCGGGCTGAACAAAGCCGGATTCACAGCGTTTCTTGGCGGAAACATCACGGTAAGCCCGCTTACATTCCTTGAAAAAACAACAGAAAAAACTCCTGTGGTGCTGGAACTTTCATCCTGGCAGCTAGCAGATTTACGCGGACGCAAGGCTTTAAAGCCAAAAATCTGCATAATAACAAAAATCGTGCCGGACCACCAGAACTGGTATCACGCAATGGAACCTTATGTTGCGGACAAACGCTTAATTTATGCGGACCAGACTTCCTCCGACTATTCAATTTTTGATTTTGAAGGCGACGAGCCGGGAACAGGCCCTGAATGTGGCGGAAGCTGGGGCGATTTTTTTGCAAAAGAGACAAAGGGAACGGTTTTACGCTACGCAAATTCAGAAATGCCAAAAGGATTTTATGGCGTTTATCAGACAAAAGATGAAGATGGAACTTTTTGCGGTAAAGTTATTCTTCCGGGAATGAAAGAACCTGAAACAATCCTGAAAAATCTTATAGTTCCGGGCGAACACATGAAAATCAACGCGCTGAACGCCGCCCTAGTCCTTTATCTTATGGGAGTTCCTTCAACGCAGTGCGTAAAAATAATGGGCGAATGGCCGGGAATCGACCACCGCCTTCAGTTTTTCCACGAATACAAAAATAAATCAGGCGGAACATTCCGCTTTTACAACGACAGTTGCGCTACAGTTCCAGAAGCAGCCGCGGCGGCAAGCCAGTCTTTTGGAAAACCTGTTTATCTTTTGACTGGCGGAACGGATAAGGGGCTTGAACTAACGCCTTTGGCAGACACTCTTACAGGAAAAAACAAGAACGAAATTCCTGTAAAATCGGTTTATCTTTTAGGCGGAAGCGCGACCGACAAAATTCTTCCAGAATTGGACGAGGCAAAAACAAAATACAACGGTCCGTTCAGCAGCCTGCAGGAAATGCTGAATGCATTAAAGTCCGAAATTGAAAATTCAACGCAAAAGGATGAGATTGTTGTTTTTAGCCCAGGCGCAACAAGTTTTGGAATGTTCGCAAATGAATTCGACCGCGGAAACAAATTCATGCAGGCAGTTAAAGAATTATTTAAATAAATATGATAAAATATTTCTATGCACAAAAGAAATGTATTCGTATTTTTTCTTATTCTGTTTTTTTATGCTGAAAATTTCAACGCGCAGGGTTTAAAGCCATTCAATCTTCCGTTTCCAAAATGGTGGGAACCGGCAAATCTTGCTGTTTTTAAGGAAGCGTATCCAGACGTAAAATTTGTTCCTGAATATGATGAAGAAAAAAAAGATTACCTTATCCGCGTCTTTACAACAAAAAACGGGAAACTATCCGAGACAAAACTTTTTTGGTGCGAAGGGCGATTTCTTCCTGAAAACCAGATTGAAAACAAAGAAAATTACCGCACGATGCTCTATAAATATCAGCGAGAGCCAAAAGACCCGAAAACTTTTACTGAAGAAGATATTGAACGCATAAAGAATTTCACTTCAAAAGAAAACCGTGCGAATGGAGCGATTGATCCGCCGTTTCTTTACAATGCGATTTACGACTGCGAAACACGCGCCTCAACAGAAAGCCACATCGTTACAATTCCGTTCCTTACAAAAAGCGTGAATGTACACGAGCGGATTGCAGAACCGCTAAAAAAAATCAGCGAAAAAATAATGGCTCTTCCAAAAGATGAGGAAATGGAAAAATTTCTTTCAACGCTTACAAGAACAGATGGATTTGCGTGGCGCACAGTCAGAGATACGCAGTCGCGTTCTTTTCATAGCGTGGGGCTTGCGATTGATGTTCTGCCAAAAGGTTATTACCAGCGGATAATTTACTGGTCATGGCAAAAGCAGCTTCGCCCGGATGACTGGTTTATGACTCCGCTGGAAAAACGATGGTCGCCGCCAAAAAGGGTTATAAAGATTTTTGAGGAAGAAGGATTTATCTGGGGCGGAACTTGGGCTGTCTGGGATAATATGCACTTTGAATATCACCCGGAACTTTTGATTTACACAAAATAAAAAGGGGGCGTTGCGGGGGATTTTAGCCCCCGCACGGTGGGTAGGACGCAACAAAGTGCGGCCGTAGGGCGGTTGTCCGCCCTTTTAAGTTATTTATTTCTTCCAGATTTTTTCGCGATTAACTGTCTGGTTTCGGTCTGGACCTACAGAAACAATTCCAACTTTTGTGTCGCAGTAGCTTTCAATAAAGTCGATGTATGCCTTTGCGTTTTTAGGGAACTGGCTGTATTTTGAAAGTTTTGTTATGTCCTGTTTCCAGCCCTTGAACTTTTGCAGAACCGGCTTAGCCTTGTTCAGTTCAGGAATTGAAGTCGGGAAATCTGTTACAATTTTTCCGTCGATGTCGTAGGCGATGCAGGCTTCAATTTCGTCCATATCATCGTAAACGTCAAGGTGAGTCAAAACCAAGGAATCAATTGAATTTACGTGGCAAGCGTAGCGCAATGCAACAAGGTCAAGATAACCGCAGCGGCGCGCACGTCCTGTTGTTACACCGAATTCGTTTCCAGTTTTGCGTACATAGTCGCAGAGCTCGCCTTCGCTTTCAGAGTTGAATTCTGTTGGCATAGGACCGTTTCCAACGCGTGTCTCGTAAGCCTTGAAAACGCCGTAGATTTTATCCAGAGCGCGCGGACCGATTCCAGAGCCAGAAGCGGCACCGTAAGAACCAGAGGCTCCAGAAGAAACGTAAGGATATGTTCCTGAATCAATGTCGAGCATTGCGCCCTGAGCACCTTCAAAAAGGATATTTTCCTTGCGGACTTCCCACATTTTTGCCGCGATGTCAATCCGCATCTTCAAAAGCTGATCTTTATATTTGTTCAGGAAATCCTGATCTTCTTTTTCAAGGTCGTTCCATTTTTCTTCCCAGTCAAGGTCTGCAAGACGGATTCCATCGCGTTCTGCTTTCTGAGAATATGTTGTTCCGATTCCACGTCCTGTTGTTCCAATCGGGCGTTTGCGAGCAGCGTCGCGCTCTTTGTCCATTTTGCGGTAGCCAGGAAGTGTTATGTGCGCGCGGTCAGAAATGAATACGCGACCTTTCCAGTTAATTCCGTTGTCTGTAAGCATCTGAAGTTCATTGAACAAAGCCTCTGGTTCAATAACCATTCCAGAACCGAGTATTACGTACTTTTCCGGGTACAGAATTCCAGATGGAACTTGATGCAAAGCGTATTTTTTGCCGTCTACAACAATTGTGTGGCCAGCATTTGCTCCACCGGCAAACCGGCATACATACTTGGCATCCTGTGCAAGATAGTCAACAATTTTTCCTTTACCTTCGTCACCCCACTGGGCACCCATTACAACAACATTCATATATCCTCTTTCCTGCAGAATCATCGCGGGAATTAGAAAAAAAGATTTTTGCAAAAACGCCACAAACAATGCAGCAAGTGTTTTTACTTGAAAATGTTATCACAAACGCAAGTTTTACTCAATTAAACGATGATTTTTATGATTGGGTTGAATGTTGAATTTTCGTTTTTATGCTGAATCACCAAATTGAAGAAGCGCGAAGGAAAAAGGCAAGTTTGGCGTCCTTGAAGTGGCGAGTTTTCATTAGAAAACTCGCGAAGCAGAACATTTTATGTTCTGCGATTTTTGCCGAATGGCATAAAAGAATTATCGAGCATTTTCTGGAAGAAAAGCGCAGATAATTCTTCCTAAAAAACACTTCACCATAGCCAAATCTTGACTTTTGACTGGAAGTTTATTCAATTTTTTTCAGAACAATTAAAATCCAACATTCAACCTAATTATTCTTGAAAATCTTTACCACATCTTCTTTTTTGGAGATAAATAAATCTGTCAGTACCGGATCGAAATGAGTTCCTTTTGAAAGTGAGATGATTTCAAATGCCTCATCTGCTGAAAACGGATCTTTGTAACACCTTGGAGAAACCAGCGCGTCAAAAACGTCGGCGATTGCCATAATGCGCGCCTCCAAAGGAATTTCCTCGCCTTTCAGTTTGTACGGATAGCCGTTTCCGTCCCAACGTTCGTGGTGGCTTGTCGCGACATCCGCGGCAATTTTCACGTAATCTTCGCTTTCGATATTAGAAAGAACTTCGCGGATTATTTTTCCGCCGGCAATTGTATGATTCTGAATTTTCTTGAATTCCGCCTCTGTCAGTTTTCCAGGCTTTTTAAGGATGCTGTCTGGAACGGCAATTTTTCCAATATCATGCATTGGAGCCGCTTTTTTCAGAAGCTCAATGTATTCGTCTGTGATGATTTCCTTGTGGTAGCCAGCTTCTTTTGCCGCATTCACCAAAAGTTCAACATAAAGGCTTGTGCGTTTTACGTGCTCACCAGTGTCGCTGTCGCGGCTTTCTATAAGGTTCGCCATTCCGTAAATCGTCTGTTCCTGAATATAGATGATTTTTTTGTTCTGCTCGGTTATTTCATCAGCTTTTTTCAGGACATCATCCTGCAGATTATTCTTGTTAAGCTCAAGCCGGGCTGTGAACATTGTGCAGACAATTGTAAGAGCCACAGAAATTCCAATCGCCATAAAAACCGCGACACCAAAAGATGTATACAGCATTTTTGAGTAGAAAGACATATTTTCCTGCGATTTATCCAGTTCCGAGTCAATGTATTTAGCAAGGCTATCCAGACCTTTATCCAAAATATCCTTTGAATGGGCGATGTTTCCCAAAATGTACTGTTCCGCGTAAATCTTCGCGCCGCTTGAATGCATACTTCTTATAAGATCAATATCCTGAAAAACGCTACGACAACCGCTGCTGATAACATGGAAAATCTTGGCTTTTTCGCTGCCGCTCATTCTTTTTCCAAAGTCGCCAAGACATTCAACAAGCTCCGCACGTGTGTTTTTTTCAAGGGTCTCGTAATGCTCAAGCACATCATCCGAAGTTGCGATTATGTAAAACGAACTTGTCAAAAGCTCCTGGTTCACAAGTTTCCGGATTTTATCCATATAAATCGTGTTTTCAATGCCTTCATTTATAGATTCTTTATAAATTGCCCGCATATTGTTAAAAACAACTGCAATCGAACTGAAACCAATCAGCACGACCAGAAAAGCGGAAAAACAGGCAAGAAATATTTTATGCGCAACTTTATTCATATATTGAGACAAATTTCCTTAGAAACTTAGAATACTTTTTTAAATATAAACTCAAACTTTAATTTCTAATGTTTCTTACTGTAACATCAAGCTGACTTTGAATTTCCTGATCCGAAAGAACAACTCCAAGAACCAGAGCAGGATTCCAGAAACTGCCGCCGATTCTTTGAGTGGTGCTATATTTTGTCTGCTCTGCCATAGCGGCAATTGCAGGCGATTTTTTTACAAGCGGATTTGAAGCCGCGTTCAAGTTCACAGGACATTCGCCTTTTGACTGGCAAATCATAAGCTGAGTTTTTTCATCAGAAAGCCATTCTGCAAGCTTTAAAGCCCATTCCTTGTTGTTTGAACCAGATTTTACGCCAACCATCTTGTAGCCGGCAAAACTGTACATCTGAAGCTCCGTTCCTTTTAAATTATAAGTCGGCAATTTTACCGCGGCATAGTCTTTTCCCCACATTTCGGAAATAAGATTTGCATTCCAGGCACCGCTTACAGCCGCCACAACTTTTCCATCTTTTATCAGGCTCAAAGTTTCCTCGCTGGTCGCGCTTACAAAAGCAGGATTTGAAGCCAACTTTATGATTGCCTTTGCCACATCAATTCCTTTGAATTTTGTGTCGGTCGCATTCCAGTTGCAGAAATTCTTTGCTCCGTTGTTGCGGTAAACTTCCAGTCCGGCAGCCTTAAAGAATGAATAAAGATACCAGCCGTTCTTTAAGTCCATCGCAACCTGCTTGTTGTTTTGCGCGGCAACCTTCAGAATCTGCTCAAAAGAGCCGACATCTTCTGCCGAAATATATTTTTTGTTGTAATAAAGAAAATATCCGTTTCCCGAAAGCTGAGGAAAAGCATACAACTTTCCGTCCATTGAAGCCGTTTTTACCGCGGCAGAAGCCGAACCGTTATACTCATCTGAAACTTTTTTCGCAATATCCTCCGGAATTTCCAGAAGAAGCTGCTGGTCAATCAAAGTTTCTATCTGGTCATCTGCAAAAACAAAAACATCCGCCGCAAGCTCAGGATTCGCCATAAGATCAGAGGCGCAGTAAGCCGAAGGCTGCTCGATAACAGTAAAATTAAAAGACGCTTCCTTTGAATAAAAAGACTTAAATTCATTAAGCCGCTTGGAAACAACATTTAGAGTTCCATCATCAGCCCAAACAGAAAGATTCACCTTTGGTTTAGCATTTACTGCCACACAAAAAAATAAACCAACAAAAGCAAGCGTCTTAACCTTGAATGTCCTGAGCATCAAAAATTCCTCTTTTACAAAATTATCTCCAAAGATATTATAAGCCAATTTCTTCAATAAAAAAAGAATAAAATAAAAATGTGCGGAATTATTTTTAGATAAATGTCAAGTTTTGTTTATGAATCCATAAATTGAATCAGCGGGAAGAAAAAAAACTCGACATTTAATTTATTCAATTTTTCAATACAATCGGTTCAGAGGCTTCAAGTTTTTTGTAGCACCAGAAAAATGCTGGAATCAAAAAGCAGTCCGCAAAAATCCATGCCGCAGGAGAAGCCAGACAAGCCGCGGAATAACCAAAAATCGGAACAAAAACCACGCCGACCAAAGTTCGCGCAACCATCTCAAAAACACCGGCAAGAATCGCAAAACGGCTGAATCCCATTCCCTGAATCAAAAAGCGCACAATATTCACAAGCGCAAGCGGAAAATAAAACGCTGAGTTAAGAATAAGGAACTGGTGCGACTGAGCAAGAACCAAAGTTTCATTCGCATTTATAAAAATCCGGCTAAGGACATTTCCGAACAGAACCATAATCAGCACTGCTATAATAGAATAAACAAAACCGATTACACAGCTTACAAGAAGCCCCTGCTTTAAACGCGGATATTTTCCGGCTCCGGCATTCTGGCCGCCCCAGGTAGACATTGTTGTTCCCAGAGCATCGTAAGGGCTTACAAAAAACATTCCAAGCTTGCTGCCGGCTGTAACAGAGGCAACCGCATCAGAACCGAGCGTATTGACAGAAGCCTGAAGAATTACGCTTCCAATCGCAGTGATAGAATATTGCAAGCCCATCGGAACACCCTGACCGCACAAAATCGGAAAAAGGTGAGCATTAATCTTCTTGTCATCTTTTGTCATTCTTAGGACTTCAAATTTTTTTGACATATAAAAAAGGCAAAGAAGCCCGGAAATTCCTTGTGAGATAACCGTTGCAACAGCCGCGCCAACAACGCCCCATGCAAAAACTGTTATAAATACAACATCAAGAATTATATTTAATATAGAAGCAAAAACCAGAAAATAGAGCGGAGTTTTGCTATCTCCAAGAGAACGTATAATTCCAGCCGTAAGATTATAAAGGAAAATAACGGGAATACCTGCAAAAATCACGCCGATATAGCCAGCAGCCCCATCAATGATATTTTCCGGCGTGCGCATAAGAATCAGAAGCGGGCGGCAAAAAACAACAGTCAGAACTGTAAGCACAACTGAAAATATAATAGAAAGATATGCGGCGGACATTACAAACTTTCGCATAAGGGAAAAATCCTTCGCGCCGAATTTCTGCGCAATCGGAATCGCAAAACCGTTGCACACACCCATGCAGAATCCTATAACAAGAAAATTAACTGAACCGGTAGCTCCAACAGCCGCAAGAGCCTCTTTGCCAAGAAATTTTCCAACAATCGCTGTGTCAACAATGTTATAAAACTGCTGGAACAAAAAACCAAACAGAACAGGAACTGAAAATCCCAGAATAAGAGAAAATGGATTGCCTTCCGTCAAATCTCGTGTCATAGCGATACAAATATATTAAAAATTACAGAATGTCAATCATTTCTTAATTGAAATATTTTTTTTTTTCACCTATACTAATTCAATTATATTTTTGCTTTTAACTATATTAAGGAGAAATCATGGCATTCTTTTTTGATGAACCATCACACACATTCGATGAATATCTTCTAGTTCCTGGTTACACAGGTCCAGATTGCATTCCAGCAAACGTTTCTTTAAAAACGCCAATCGTTCGTTACAATAAGAAAGCCGGCGAAAAATGTCCTCTTACAATGAACATTCCGATGGTTTCGGCGGTAATGCAGTCTGTCTCAAATGACACGCTTGCCGTTGCCCTTGCAAAAGAAGGCGGAATCAGCTTTATTTACGGTTCCCAGACAATAGAAAATCAGGCCGCGATGATTGCAAAAGTAAAAGCATACAAAGCAGGTTTTGTAACATCAGACACTAATATCCGCCCGGATCAGACTCTTTCTGAACTTGTCGCAAAAATTGAGGCAACAGGTCATTCAACAGTCGCTGTAACAGAAAACGGAGAATCGAACGGAAAACTTCTTGGAATCATCACAGAACGGGATTTCCGCATTGGTCACTGCCCGGCAGACGCAAAAGTAAAAGATTACATGATTGATCTTAAAAATCTTGTAAAGGCAGAAGTTGGCGTAACTTTGGAAGAAGCAAACGATATAATATGGAAGAATAAAATCAACCAGCTTCCAGTTGTTGATAAAAACGGGAACCTTCAGTATCTGGTTTTCAGAAAAGACGCGGCAAGCCACGAGGAACATCCGCTTGAACTTTTGGATTCAGAAAAAAGATACATTGTAGGTGCGGGAATCAACACACGCGACTATATGGAACGAGTTCCGGCATTGCTTGCGGCAGGCGTTGATGTGATGACTTTGGATTCCTCTGAAGGATTTACAGAATGGCAGAGCCGCGCGCTCCACGACATCCATGCAAAATGGCCGAACGCAAAAGTTGGAGCTGGAAACGTTGTTGACGCAGAAGGATTCAGATTCCTTGCAGAAGCTGGCGCGGATTTTGTAAAGATTGGAATTGGCGGTGGCTCAATCTGTATTACACGTGAACAGAAAGGCATCGGTCGCGGTCAGGCAACTGCAACTATTGAAGTAGCAAAGGCGCGCGATGAATATTACAAAGAAACTGGAATTTATGTTCCAATCTGCTCTGACGGTGGAATTGTTCACGACTATCATATTACTTTGGCACTTGCGATGGGCGCAGATTTTGTTATGCTTGGTCGATATTTTGCACGCTTCGACGAATCACCTACAAACAAGCTCATTGTAAACGGAAACTACGTAAAAGAATATTGGGGCGAAGGTTCAAACCGCGCGCGCAACTGGCAGCGTTATGACCTTGGCGGCGCAAAAAAGATGGCTTTTGAGGAAGGAGTTGATTCTTACGTTCCTTACGCAGGAAGCTTGCACGACAACGTGACACTTACAACAAGCAAAGTTATCCACACAATGTGCAACTGCGGTGCTGTAACAATTCCTGAGCTTCAGGAAAAAGCAAAAATCACGCTCGTAAGCCCAGCCAGCATCCGCGAAGGCGGTGCCCACGACGTTGTGGTTAAAAACACAAGCATTCGTGCTGAGTAAAACAATGGCATACAGGGATGTATGCCAATAGCCAGCAAACTTGTTTGTAAGAAAGCACTTCAAATTGAAGTGCTTTTTTTATTCGACCTTTGAACTAAATACCGAGTTTTAGAAAATTCTTTATTTCTTCCAGCGTGCAAAGTGTGTTCAGACCGGTCTGCAAGGTTGAGCGGAGAGGTGCTTTTCCGTCCAGAAATTCCACCGCATTTTTTACCATGTTTGAAAAATATTTTGTTTTTTTAGGAATTTTTACTTTTTTGTCATCTGCAAGACTGTAAAATCCTGAGTAAAGTTTTGATTCTTCCCTTTTCTGGAACTCGTGGATTCCGTTTCCGATTCTGATTCGACCTTCTGTGCCGATGATTTCAACTTCAAACCCGAAAAAACGGCTTCTTCCCGACATAAAAACATTGATGTCCGCGCATTTTTCGCTTTCAAAATGAACATTTATGTTCCGTATAATCCGCGGATTTTTCTTGTCTTTTGTAATGCCCGAAATTTTCATCTTTTTTAAAAGTCTTTCCGCAGATGCGCCGGACTTTTTCTCTTCAATAAGAAAATTCACAATATCAATAAGATGAGTTCCATCGTGCAGAAGGCTGTACTCGCCGCTGGATTCTTCTTCAGGATTGTAGACATAAAGCCCAGAATCAAGGCGCGCATTTATTGTCTGGATTTCGCCGATTTCCTGCATATAATCTTTTGCAAATTTGTAGTCTTCCGCGAAACGCCGCTCGTGATTCACAAGAACTGGAACTCCATAAGATTCTGCCTCTGACTGAATCCGCCTGGCCTGTGCAACATTCAGAGCCACTGGTTTTTCAAGAATCAGAAGCCGCGGTTTTGCCTTGATTGCCGCCAAAGCTGTCTCAAGATGAGAATTTTCGTTTACAGAAACAACTACAATATCAGGCTTTGTTGTCGCAAAAAGATAAGAATAATCAGAAAAAACTGCGCATTTCTGGTTGAACCTGTGCCAATGCGCAAGCCGAGGAGCGTTGTTGTCGCAGCCGGCAATCAGCTTTACACGACGGTTTTCCAGCAGAGCCATTGTGTGGCTCGCCGGCTGTTCCCTCTTGGAATCAAATCCAAGAGTAAAACCTATGCGTCCTGTACCGATAATTGCCGCTGTATATTTCTCTTTCCGTGCCATTAAATTTATTATGCCTTAAATGGCTTAAAATTTAAAGCGGAAACTATTGCCGCAACACCGGCGCGTCCGACATTCGAACTTTTTCCAACGCCCCAGACCTGCTCGCCGTCTTCTTTTGTAATCTGAACATAAGCAACTGCCTGCGTGTCTGAACCAGTTCCTATGCTGTGCTCATGCAGGCTTGTAATGTTGAATCTTGGAGCCGGAGTCTGGCGCATTGCGTTTACAAAAGCGTCAAGAGGTCCGTTTCCAGTTGCCGCAATCGCATATTTCTTGCCTTCCCATTCAACAATTGCCATTGCGGCAACCTGCTCTGGAACATCGGAATTGCGCTCGCCTTCAATATGTTTCTCATTGATTTCAAGAATATTGAGCGGAGATTTTGTCTTTACCCAAGTTGTCTCGAACGCGTCAAAAATTTCTTCCGGCTTAAGCTCACGCTGGGCTTTGTCCGCAACATGCTTTATCAAGTCGCCCAAAGCCGGGTGCATTGCCTTTGGAAGCACAAGCCCATAATCCTGCTCAAGAATATATGCCGCACCGCCTTTTCCACTCTGACTGTTGATTCGGATAATTCCTTCATACTGCCTGCCAATGTCATGCGGGTCAAAAGTAAGATACGGAACATCCCAGTAATCGTTAGGTCTCATCTTTGTGCGCGCCGCCATTCCCTTTCTGATTGCATCCTGATGAGAACCGCTGAACGCAGTGAATACAAGCTCGCCTGAATACGGAGTTCGCGGATGAATCGTCATTCCTGTCAGCCTTGTGTACGCTTCTGTAAGAGCCGGCATATTCCTGAAATCAAGCTCCGGATCAACGCCCTGGGTGTACATGTTCATTCCCACAATTACAATGTCAAGATTTCCTGTGCGCTCGCCATTTCCAAAAAGACATCCTTCAACACGGTCAGCACCGGCCAAAAGTCCAAGCTCGCACTGGGCAACACCTTCTCCGCGGTCATTATGATTATGCAAAGAAATTATAACATTCTCGCGGTCGCTGATATGCTGGCAAAAATATTCAATCTGGTCAGCAAACTGGTTCGGCATTGCGCACTCAACCGTTGTAGGAAGATTCAAGATAACCTTGTTTTCCGCAGAGCAACCCCATTCCTTTTTTACAGCCTCGCATACTTCAAGCGCATAGTCAATTTCAGTTGTGGAAAAACTTTCCGGTGAATATTCAAGCTGAATTTCTGTTCCTTCGCTCATGGAAAGACAGTTTTTTACGCAACGGATTCCGTCAATCGCAATCTGCTTGATTTCTTCCTTTGATTTATTGAATGTGTATTTTCTCTGAGCCGGGCTGGTTGAATTGTAAAGGTGGAAAATCGCCTTTTTACAGCCCTTCAAGCTTTCAAAAGTACGTTTAATCAGTTTTTCACGCGCCTGGCACAAAACCTGCAAAGTAACGTCATCCGGCACGTGGTTTTCTTCAATAAGGCGGCGCATAAAATTGAATTCCGTGTCGCTCGCACTTGGGAATCCAACTTCAATCTGCTTGAAACCGATTTTTACAAGAAGGTCAAAAAATTCCAGTTTCTGCTCAACGCCCATCGGATTTATAAGAGCCTGATTTCCATCGCGCAAATCAACAGAGCACCAGATTGGAGCTTTTGTGATCGTCTTGTCCGGCCAAGTGCGGTTTTTAATCGGCACAGGCTCAAAAGGGCGGTACTTACCATTAGAATTCATAACAGACATATATTGCCTCCATAAAAAATCAAAAAGTCAAATAGAAACAAAAAAACCCGCCGTTCAGGGCAGGTCTTGTTAATTCCATAATAAATAGAAAATACACACCATCTACCTTAAACGGCCACCGAGAAGAATAAAGATAGTAGTAGAAGCAATGTGTTTTTCATATATAGAAAGAATATTGTTTTGCACGGATTGTGTCAAGTTTTTCAAAAAAATTGCAGAACATTAAAACTGAGCGCAAATCCGCTCCAGAGCCTCCTTTAAAATCGCCCTTGGAGTCGCGCAGTTTATACGCTGGAATTTTTCCCCTTCTTTTCCGAACATGCTTCCGCTGTCAAGCCAGACTTTCGCCTTGTTCAGAATACGCTCGTTGATTTCCTTGTCAGTTAAATCAAAACCAGAGAAATCCAGCCACAAAAGATATGTGCCTTCCGGGACAACAACTTTGATTTTCGGGCAATTTTCTTCTATATAATTCTTTGCAAACTGAATATTTTTCCAAATATAATTTTTTACCTCATCAAACCATTCCGCGCCCTCTGAATAAGCCGCCGTTGCCGCAACAATTCCCATGAGCGAAGGCTCGTCGTAACCAGTTTTATCCAGTTCGCGCAAAAATTCAACACGCAGTTTTGGATTCGGAATAATGATATTTGAAAACTGAAGCCCCGCAAGATTAAAACTTTTGCTTGGTGCAGTGCAGATAATCGAATTTTCAGTCGCCGCCTGCGAAATCGTTCCATAAACCGTGTGCGTATGCCCTTCAAAAGTTATGTCAGAATGAATCTCATCGCTCACAACCAGCACATTGTGCTCAAGACAAATCTCAGAAATGCGCGCCAGCTCCTGTTTTTTCCAAACGCGGCCGCCAGGATTATGCGGTGAACAAAGAATGAACATCTTTACATTTTCAGAGACAATTTTTTCTTCAAAATCCTGAAAATTAATCTCGTAATGACCGTTTTTCAGCTCAAGAGGACTATTAACCACTTTACGTCCAAGATTTTTTATCATATTAAAAAACGGATAATAAACCGGCTTCTGAACAAGCACACTTTCTCCCTCTTTTGTAAACGCCCTAATTGCAGTTGCCAGCGCAAAACAAACTCCCGGAGTGTTCACAACCCAATCATACTGAATCTCGTAGCTGTGACGCTCCTTGAACCATTTTTTCAAGGCGGCGTAATAACGCGAATCCGGCCGGCTGTAACCAAAAATTCCATGAGCCGCCTTTTCCGCAATCGCCTTTTGAACGCACGGAGCTGTAGGAAAATCCATGTCGGCAACCCAAAGACTTATGGCATCTTTCGGCTTGTTTCTCGCTTCCGCCAAATCATATTTTATCGCGTTTGTGCCAGTCCGGTCTGTAATCTTATCAAAATCCATTTTTTTCTCCTGCAGTTGCACTCAGTTCCTTCGTGCCGCGCTTTTCAGGGTTTCATTCTTGCTTACGCAAGAACGCTCCGCGCCCTTACAATCGCTAACTTAAAAAAGCCTGATTCAAATCGTAAATCAAATCGTCAGCATTTTCAATTCCTACAGAAAGCCGCAAGGTTGCCGGTGTGATTCCGTTTTTCAGCCTAAGTTCTTCTGGAACATCCGCATGCGTCTGCGTTGTGGGATACGTAATCAAGGTTTCAACGCCGCCAAGACTTTCCGCATATTTTATGAGCCTTACAGAACCAAGAATCTTTTTTGCCATAGCCTCATTTTCAACATTGAAAGTTACCATCGAGCCAAATCCTTTCGCCTGCTTCTTCATGATTTTGTAGCCCGAATGTTCAGGAAGCCCCGGATAAATCACCTTTGTAACTTTTTTCTGCGTTTTCAGCCACTCAACAATCCTAAATGCGTTTTTTTGCCCGGCTTCCATCCTCAACGCCAAAGTTTTTATTCCACGCAAAACAAGCCAGCAGTCAAAAGGCGCAAGCCCAGCCCCGGTAGTTTTTATCAGAAACCGGAGTTTTTCTTGAATGTCCGCGCGGTTTGTAACAATAAATCCGGCAAGAGTATCGTTGTGTCCGGCAAGGAATTTTGTTCCGCTGTGGATTACAACATCCGCGCCTAAAGCCAGCGGATTCTGAAAATACGGCGAAAGAAAAGTGTTATCAACAATAAGAAGAATTTTATGATTTTTGGCAATCTGCGCAAGTTTTTCAATATCCGCAACATTCATCATCGGGTTTGTGGGAGTTTCAACGTAAATGGCTTTTGTTTCAGGTTGCAGCAATGATTCAATGTCATCCCGGCTACAGTTTGCGCGGGTAAATTTTATGCCATTTTTTGCAGAAACATGATCAAAAAGACGAATCGAGCCGCCGTACAAATCTGAATCGATTACAAGATGGTCGCCCGGCTTAAAAATCTCGAACAGAAGTGTGATTGCCGCCATTCCGCTGGAAAGGGCAAAAGCGTCTGTTCCACCTTCAAGCTGAGCCACAACTTTTTCCAGCTGGGCACGCGTAGGGTTCTGAAGGCGCGAATAGTCAAATCCAGTGCTTTTACCAACTGCCGGATGAGCATACGTTGCCGTCTGGTAAATCGGAAAACTCACCGCGCCGTAATGCAAGGTTTTACACGAAGAGTCCGCGTCGTTTTCTGTTTCTTCCTCAAGATGAAGACATTTTGTCTCAAAACTGATTCCCATTGTTGCCTCCAAACGATTGGTCTTTATACTGAATTTTAGTGATTGTGAAAGAAATTGAATGAGCTACCAGAAAAAGCACGACAATTCGCTATGCGGAGCGTAACAAGGTATCGGACTGCGCGATTTTTACAAAATCGCTTGCCATCGCTCCGAATAGCTCGGTTGTCGCTTTCTTTTTCTTCCCGCTCATTCAATTTATCTCTTTTACAAAAAATCCAGAATAAATCCTTCTTATTTGATTTCCGTAAATTCCTTGGTTTCCGGGTTGTATGTGTAGCCTTCCGGGATTCCTTTCAAATCCACGTAGCCGCGTTTTATGAACGCTTCAACGTCTGTTGTCGGCTTTAGAACGCCAAGTTCCTTTAGCTCGTGGACTGCGTTCACAAAAGTCTGCTTTCCTTTTTCATACGAAGAAGTGTAGTTCAGAGTTTTCAGGATTTTAACGTTGCCTTCAACTGTTCCAGAAGTAAAATTGTTTTCCAGCTGGATTCTTGCCGCTTCTTCCGGGACTGCCTGAACATAAGCCGAAGCTTTCTGGATTGCGCGGATAAACGCTTTTACTCCCTCTGGATTTTTTTCAAGGAAATCTTCTGTAACAAAAATCTGGCAGCAATATTCATCCTTGAACTTTTCGTCTGTTCCTGTGTCAAGAATCTGCTTGAAGCCGAATTCATCCGCAACTTTTGAAGCCATCGGCTCGTGGAGCGCAATCACGTCAACCTGATTATTTTTTAACGCAAGACCAAGCGCGCTCATCTCGTAAACTGTAAATTCAATTTCTGAGTCTGCAAGCGAAACCTTAATGCCATATTCGCCGAGCTTTCTTTTTAAGTTGATTACCGAAGAATCTGTAAGATTAAGAACGCCGACTTTCTTTCCTCGCAAATCCGCAGGGCTGTTGATTCCTGAATCCTGGCGGACAAAATATCTTGTGCAGCCTGTGTGAACTCCTGTCGCAAAGACGATTGGAAGCCCGTTCTCCATTGACTGCAGATTAGACGCAATAAGCTCAAATCCGCCGTGGACTTTTCCGGCTCCTACAAGCTCTGCAGTTGTTCCGCTGAATCCTGACTGATGCAGAGTCTCAACTTTCTGCCCGATTGCTGCGAATTCTTTTTCAAAAAGTCCGTTCAGAACCGCAATATGAATCGGAATCGCGCAAAGGCTTCCTGTTCTGTAGCCGATTACTGTTACAGGCGCTTCCTTTTTGCACGAGGCAAGCCCGAACACTAGCGAAGCCACCACCAAAACTGATGATATAATAGAAGTGATTTTTTTCATTTTGTTCTCCTTAATAAATATTTGTGGTCATTGAGCCTGTCGAAATGACAGTTTCAATCGAGGTGGTTGGTTTCGACAAGCTCAACCACCGACCGAGCTGAAATCAGCCGACACAATTCAGTTCAGTCACCGAGTTGGCTCAATCACTAAGTTTAGCTCAATAGCTGCGTTACAATGTAAATTCCAGCTCAGGAAGTTTTCCTGCGTAGTTCAATATTTCAAGAATCTGGTTTCTGTAGTTCACAAAAACATCCTGCTTTCTTACGCGCGGCTGGCTAAGCTCAATCTTTATGATTTTCTGGACTTTCGCCGGACGCGCCGTCATAACAACAACATAGTCGCTCATGTAGACCGCCTCGTCCACATCGTGCGTCACCATAATCATTGTCATGTTGTGCTCTTTCTTTATGCGCAGAATCTCGTTCTGCATTGTCATCCTTGTGAACGCGTCCAAAGCTCCGAGCGGCTCGTCCAGAAGAAGGATTTTCGGATGCCCGACAAGAGCGCGCGCAAGGCTTGCCCTTTGGTTCATTCCGCCTGAAATCTGGTGCGGAAAAGAATTCTCAAAGCCTTTTAAGCCCACAAGATTTATAAATTCGTCCACAGAGCTTTTGTTTTCCTTGAAAATCTTTCTTGCCTTCAGACCGAAGCTGATGTTCTGGCGGATTGTGAGCCACGGAAAAAGATTCGCCTGCTGAAAAGCAAATCCGCGGTCGCTTCCGGGTTTTGAAACAGTTTTTCCGTCAACAAGGATTTTTCCTTCTGTAAGAGTTTCCAGGCCTGCAATGCAGCGGAGCAAAGTTGTTTTTCCGCAGCCGGAAGGTCCGATTAAAGTCACAAAGCTTCCTGCCGGGATTTCAAAATCAACGCCGGAAAGGGCGGTTACAGATTCTTTTGCAGAATTAAAAACTTTTGTCGCACTCTGAATTTTTACTTTGCCTTCCATAAAATCTCCTACTTTACAAGTCCTTTCTGCCATCTTAATGTTCTGTCTTTTACCATAAACAGGATTTTTAGAATCACCGAGCAGAAAACTGCAATCAGAATAAGACCGGCGTAAACGCCCTTGAATTCCGCAAGCTCTTTTTCCATGTTGATGAACCAGCCGATTCCTGCCTTTGCCCCGAACATTTCCGCCGTCATCAGTGCGATGAACGAAGAGCAGATTCCAAAGAAAAGCCCCTGAAAAATGTTCGGAAGAGCCGCCGGAATCGCAATCCTGAAAATCTGGTAGAATCTGCCGGCTCCCAAAGTTTTTCCGACTTCAAAATACGCGTTCGGAACGTTCTGGATTCCTGAGCTTGTCAAAAGCAGAACCGGAAACCACACCGAAAGCGCGACTATAAAAACGCTTGCCCAGAAAGTGCCCGGAAAAACAACGAGTGCAATCGGAATCCATGCGGTCGCAGGAATCGGACCGATTATTTTGATGAACGGATTCACCCAATAATTGAACCGCCTTGAAAAACCAAGCCCAACTCCTGTAAGAAAACCCACAAGCACGCCGAAAAAAATCCCGGTGAACAGAAGCTTCACAGAATGAAGGACACATCTTAAAATCAGGGCGCGAGACTCCACAAAGACAGACAAGATATTGTCAAAACTTGGAAAAAGCATCACAGGAAGAATTGCAGTCTTTACAGTAAGAATATTCAGGACTGAAAGAAGAACAAAACTTACGGCGATTACAGGCCCGTTTTTTTCCAGAAACAATTTTGACTTTTTAAAGAAGAATGATGAAACAAAAGCCGCCAGCGCAAGAACTGCAAAAATCAGAAGCAGGTTTGCGTAATAAGGATGCAGAGCCGCAGGATGGCGGCGGCTGTCTTTTATAAGCAGCTGCAAAGCCAATGCAAGAACAGCTCCAGCAAACGGCAGAAACCTTTTTATCGAATTTTTCATAAGCCTTTCCTCCATGGGTTAGGGATTGGAGTGGTGCCGCAGGCAAACCGCAAGGCGGTTCGGAGCGAAAGCGTAGCCACGCAAAGCCCGGCAGCTGTCCAAGAATATCTGCGGTGGTTGAGCTTGTCGTCCGAAGGCGCGTAAGCAACCGCCGCAAAACAGTGCAATTGTCATTTCGACAAGCTCAATGCCCGCTGATAAACGCAATTATCAGACAGCCGCAACCCCCGGCTATTTGTACATATTTGTGGAAAGATATTTGAACGCATTGTCCGCAAGAATCACCACAATATTTTTTCCGGCCGCCTCGGGACGTTTTGCAATCTGGGTTGCCGTCCAAAGAGCCGCCCCGGCCGACTGCCCCACAAAAAATCCTTCCTGGCTGACGAGCTTCCGCCCGGTTTCGTAAGCGTCCTCCGCAATCACGTCAAAACATTCGTCGTATTTTGTGTTAAAGCTCTTGAAAAGCGGCGGATAGTTTTCGTCCGGCACGCCGTCAAAGTTCAGAACGCCGTCAATCGTGTTGCGCTCCGGGAAAGCCGGATTCTTTTTTGACTGCTCCGCCGGCTGCGCGCCGATAATCTTTACATCCGGGTTTTTCTCGCGGAAATATTTTGCAAGACCTGAAAGAGTTCCGCCAGTTCCAACAAGTTGCACAACATAGTCAACTTTTCCGCCGGTGGCTTCCCAGATTTCAGGGCCGGTTGTCTTTACGTGCGCAAGCGAATTGTTCACATCCGAGCACTGGTTCAGATAATACCAGCCGTTTTTCTTTGCGAAATCCTTAAAGACGCGGTCAAGCCCGGTCATTGAAAGTCCGTTTTTAAGAAGCTCAGGAAATCCCGGCACATCAGTAACCTGAAGAAGAGTTGCCCCGAGAGCTTTTAGAATCTGTGTGCGTTCGGCAGAAACTCCAGGCTGAATCACAATCACAAGCTTGTAGCCCTTCGCGTTCGCAAAAGTCGCCTCGCCGATTCCTGTGTTTCCGCTTGTGTAGTCAAGAAGCGTCATTCCGGGCTTTAAGTCGCCGCGTTTTTCAGCCTCTTCTATGATGTTCAGAGCCGCGCGATCCTTAACGCTTCCAGACGGATTGAAATATTCAAATTTTCCAAGAATGTTGCCTTTTGCGCCCACAAGTTTTTCGTATCGGTGAAGCCGTACCAGCGGAGTTCCGCCAACAAGTTCTGTGATTGAGTTGTAAAGTTTTGCCATTTTCCTAAGTCTCCTTTAAAAAGGGGCGTCTGCCCCTCGCTTCAAACCTTCGGTTTTTCGCTGCCCCCTCTCCTAGGGGAGTACCCCTAAAACCCCCGGATTATTTAAAGAAATCGTATTCAACGGTTTCAATCAGTTTTTCGCCGTTCTGTGCCGCCGCAAGGGAAAGCAGTGTCCATGCGTTTCCTGCTGTTCCGATGTAAAGTCCTGTGTAGCTGTGCACGTCCGTCGGGATTGTGCGCCACCATGCTCCGCTCCATCTTCTTGCGTTCTTCTGATGGTAAATGTCGCCGTCCGCGTCTTCCACAAATGACTGTCCCACAACAGTTTTTGCAGTGCGTTCTGCGTATTCAAGGAATTCTTTATTGCCGGTAAGTTTGTAGACAGAAACAAAATGCTCAAGAAGCCCTGGAGTTCCGCAGCACAAAGCCTGGCTCTGCCAGTATCCGCGGCTAAAGTTTTCCGGCGCGCCCGCCTTTATGATTCCGCGGCTCAATTTTAATACCCAGTCAAAATATTCCTTTTCGCCAGTGATGTCGTAAAGCGCGTGGAACAAAAGCGAAGTTCCTGCAGGGCCGTGGCACTGGCTAAGATAATAAAATTCTGTTGAAGGACCTCTCTCCAGGCTGTCAAGGTACGGAACAAGAACCGCATCCTCGTCACCGACCGCAATTCCCTGAATATACTTTGCAGCCTCTTTTGCCGCGTTCAGGAATTTTTCATCCTTTGTAAGATTGTAGATAAGCGCAAAAACAAAACCCACACCGCTAGTCCCATGCGCAAGATTTACCCAGAACACATCTTTTGGAAAATCGATTATTGTAAGGTCAACAACATTCCAGTAAGTTCCGCCGTTTGGAGCAGGTTTTCCTTTTGTAAGAAGATAGTTTCCGAATTTTCTTGCAGCATCCACGTACTTTTCATCCTTTGTTATGCGGTAAAGCTCCGCAAAATACGGAATATAGCTTCCATCGCCGCAGTAGTCCAGCTGCTCGCTCCAGTAGATTTCGTCATCTTTAGTCTTTGCCACAGAAATCACATCGTCCGCAACCTTTTCTGAAAATTCAAGGTAACTCTTGTCCTTTGTGACTTCGTAAAGCTTCAGTGTAAGATAAGCCTGTCCTGTAGGCCCGTTGTTGAATCCCGCAATCCAGCCCGGCATATTCTTTACGTGAACCAGCTTGTCGTCTGTTATTCCGTGGCTAAGCGCGCGCTCGTAAAAAGCCTTGCCCTCGTAAGTGCTGATGATTTCCTTTGCGGCAGATTCAGCTTCATTCAGATATTCAGGATTTTTTGTAACCTGATACAAACGAAGATAAAAAAGAGCGACTCCAGCCGAACCGCCATAAAGCGATTTTGAAGTAAGCATAGGATAATCGTCAAAGTTTTCCTTTGAATCCGGGCTTTGAAGCCACAGTTTTCCAGCCTTGCCGATTTTTCCTGTAGTCTTTATCCAGTTTGCAGTCTGCTCAGCAAATTTCACATAATCCTGCGTTGTGTATTTTTTGAAAAGAATATTTTCTGACATAAAATGCTCCTTGTGTTTTTCCTGTGGCGGCTTACGATAATGTTCGCAAGGTGAGAGCCGTTTTTCTCGGTAATCGACCTGTTTTGTGTGGTGATTAAGCCTGCCGAAATCACAAAAACAGCCACAGAATAATTTTTTTGAGAATTTAAATTTTGATTTAACTGATTTTGCTGAAAAATAAAAAACTTTCAGCCTAAGCGAAAAGACAACAGCAGCACATGACTCCGTTCCTAAAATTTTCGCGAACTAAATTTTCAAAATAAGTTTTCATCATATCCTCCTGTTTACATATTTTCCTACTGATTTAATAGTTTATAATCATATTCTTGCATATTTTACCCACTAAATCAATAGGTTTTAGAAAGATTTTTAAAAAATTTAGGGGAAATTGATTAACCAGAAACCGAAAAAGTAACAGGCTTCGAGGCAAGATTCACTCCTAATGATGAATTAAAAGAAACATTGAAAGGCATTACAGCCACTGTCTCTGCAGTAGTAGATTCATCACCTCAAATAACTAAAATTGAAAATCCTGTAGACGGTGCAACCGATGGAAAACTGAAAGCAACTTTCAGCGCACGCCTTAAGGGAAAAAAACTTAAAATCGGCGGTGAGAACAGCGGAATATACTTTCTACCTGTCCTTGATGACAAAACACCGGATATGACCGAAGAAAACTGGATAAAAGTCCCGGACGACTTTTTCACAACAAACAGTCCAACATTATTGGAATTCTATATTCCGCGCACGCTTGAAACCGGAAAAAGCTATTTCATAGCCACCCGGACATCCATCCGCGGAACAACAACGCTAAAAAATCCTGTCACAGGAATCAGCAGCATTGCCGTGACAATAGAAGAATAGCGCGATAGATTTTCCCCCATTTTTTGGCTGTAGGGCTGAAAAATGGGGGGGGGGAGTTGTTATGTGCCATAATTGAGTCTAAAGAAGCTAACTTTTGAAATTTTCTTGCAATTTATCATCAAGATGATTCTTGTCATAAATCTTGCGAAATTCTTTTGCATTTGAAATTTTTTGTTCAAGCGAGAAAGGAATAAAGTTATTCATTTTAGCTGCAAAATCATTTGCGGAAGCAACCAGATTTGTCAATCCGCCAATTTCTGGAATTCCTTCAAATGCAACATCTGTTCCGATTACAGGAGTTCCAGTCGTAAAACTGTCCAGAACTTTTACTTTTACACCAGCACCAGTGAACAACGGAACAATCACAGCAGAACTTTGAACTATACGAGCATAACTGTCTTCTACAAAACCAAGATAATTTATTTTATTTGGTTTTAAATATATTTCCTGATTTTCCTTGCTGAGTCCACCACCCATCACAAAAAGAGAATTTTTTATATTCTCTTTTAACAACGGAAAAACGTTTTTTATAAACCAAACAAGCCCATCAAGATTTTCTTTCCTAGACCAAAGCCCAAAAAACAAAAATGATTTTTTATCTTCAATTGCAGAAGGAAAAGTAAAATCGTGCAGATATTCGTTTGTATATTTCGCTTTTATTCCATATTCATGAAAGACAATCTCTGAATCCTTCTTTGACGGAACAAAAACATATTTTGCACTTTTTAAGATTTTCCGTTCTGTTCTTTTTATCCATGAACAAAAAAACTTTCCTTTTCTTGAAAACTTCTGCGCCATAATAT
>CAVBXG010000020.1:0-37240 GCA_963599585.1 bacterium | reverse complement strand
GGCGTGTTCCCGGCTTTAATTAATCTCTGCCATTTACACAAATTTTATGACAGGATCAACCCCGCTTTTTTTTTGCGGGGCTTTTTTGTCTTTTCAAACTATGCGGATTTATGATATTTTAATTGTGCTATGTTTTTATTTTTGATTCTTTTGTTTCCGACAGTTCTTTGTTTCTGCTGTTTTCATTCAACTAAAAAAATATATGGATTTCTTGTTGCCGCTGGCGCGTTTTTAGGGATTCTTGCAAGCGGATGCACTGCGCTTTTCTCTTATATGCACAGAATTCCTGAATTTTCGCTTTGCTCAAATTTCTTTTACTATTTTCTGAAGGAATACGCTCTTCCTTTGATTTTGGTTTACGCATTGTATTTTTTTACCACAAAAGATTCTGTTGAATTCAAGATAAAGGCGTTTTTCCCGGTTGCCGCGGCTTTTTACGCGGTTTATATGCCTTACTGCGTTATTGCCTCGTCCAGCGCGGCTTTTTCGTTTTTTCAGCTTTTTGCAAAACCTGTTTTAATGCTTTCTGAAGTTTTTTTTGCAAGTTTTTTTGCGTATAGAATTTATTGCGCCGCGGTTTCAAAAAATATTTCAAAGATTATTGTCCTTTCGTTTTCGGCTCTTGTAATGCTTGTGATTCCGCCGGCTTTGGAGACTATGTATCTTCTGGGCATCGCTCTTCCGGTTGTTTACATTGTTGCCGCGGTTTTTGCGATTTTTGCTTTGGTTTTGTTTTTTGTAAATTCAAGGCAGGACGCGAAATTCTTGTTTTAGATTTGTTTTTGGCGGAACATTCTGGCTGGCTGAAAACTTTAACGTAGTGCCGTCAATCTAAAATAATTTGTAGAAAGTTTTATAAGAATTCGCTAGTATAAAAATTAACATTTAAATTGCTTTTTAAGTGAGGTAAATATATGAAAAAATATGCTAGCGGAAAAGTCCGCGAAGTTTACGATTTGGAAGATGGAAGAATGGTAATTGTCACAACAGACCGAATCAGCGCGTTTGATGTGATTCTTCCGACTATGATTACAGATAAGGGCAAGGTTCTGAATGCTCTTGCGAATTTCTGGTTTGACTACACAAAAGATATTGTAAAAAACCACATGATTTCTTCGGATTTGAAGGATATGCCGGCTGAATTCCAGAAGCCTGAGTTTGAAGGAAGAACAATCCTTGTAAAAAAACTCAAGATGATTCCTTACGAAGTTATCGTTCGCGGATATATGTTCGGTTCAATGTATGAAGCATACAAAAAAGGCGAGCCGTTCCTTGGCCACAAGTTTGAAAAGGAATACCAGCAGGCAGAAAAACTTGACGAGCCGATTGTAACTCCTTCCACAAAAGCCGCTGAAGGCCACGACATTAATGTGACTTTGGATTACATGAAAAAAGATTTGGGCGAGGAGCTTGGAACAAAAATTGAAAAGGCCGCGCTTGCAATCTACAAGAAATGCTACGAGCATGCTTACAAGAACGGAATCATCATTGCGGACACAAAGTTTGAGTTCGGCTTGGACGAAAACGGCGAGCTTGTGCTTGGCGACGAAGTTCTGACACCGGACTCAAGCCGCTTCTGGGATTTGAGCAAATACAAAGTTGGCGGAAGCCCGGCTTCCTACGACAAGCAGTTTGTTCGCGACTGGCTTAAGGAAAACAACCTTGCCGGCGACCCGAACATCAAGGAAATCCCGGCGGACGTTGTTGCAAAGACAAGCGCAATTTACAAGGAATGCGAAGAAAAGATTTGTCATAAATAATTAATAAAAAAATAATTCCTAAAAAAAATCGAGTTTTTTAGGAATTCTGAAAAATCGCTCTCAGCAGATTTTCAATTTGTTCCAGACGGTTGGGCTCGCGCTTCGCTTGTAAAAATTTGGGTGCTGCGCACTTTAATCGGTTCAATCGCCCAAAGTCTTCGCAAATTAAAAATCTGCTTACGCTATCGTTCATTTGCCATAAAAAACTCGATTTTTTTTAATTTTTTTTCAAAAAAAATTAAAATGGTGTTGACACAAAATATCGCTTCTGATATATTATAAACATCACGAAGCGATAAACGGACGGTTAGCTCAGCTGGTACGAGCGTCTGGTTTACACCCAGAATGTCGGGAGTTCGATCCTCTCACCGTCCAACTTAAAAGCCTTTCTAAGAAATTAGAAAGGCTTTCTTTATGCAGTTTTATTTTTAGCGGATAGAACAAAAGTTCCTGCGGACGCGTTAGGCTATGGAGTAGTGGCGAAGTTTGTTTTGACAAACGAAGCCAAAGACCGGAGCCGCGCGATTTGCGCGGCGAGGACTTAGAGCGTTAGCGAACTACGGAACAGCCGGCGGCAAACAAAAAATGCGTCTGGAGGAATTGCGGAAATCTGGAGCGATTTTTTTTTGCATTTTTTGTTCGCCGAAACGCCCGGATATTCGTGATTTTGCATAAATCTTAAAATTATTGACACTTGATTTGCATTTTGCTATTATTTTTTTAGTATCAAAGGTGATACAGATAATATGGATAGCCCGTATTGTCTGTATCACCTTTTTTTTGCCCAAAATTCTGGGCGATGAGGGGTTACTTTTATGAATAAGACTTTGTATGAACCATCCTTTGAGCATGACAACTGTGGTATTGGGGCTGTTGTAAACATTGACGGACATGCTTCCAGACAGATTGTTGACAACGCTCTTGGCATTGTTGAAAAGCTTGAGCATCGCGCGGGCAAGGACGCGACTGGGGAAACTGGGGACGGAGTTGGAATTCTTGTGCAGATTTCACATCAGTTTTTTAAGAAAGCCGCCGCTGAACTTGATATAAAACTGGGCGATGAGCGCGATTACGGCGTGGGAATGTTCTTTTTTCCTTCTGATGCGATTATTCGTGCCCAGACTAAGAAATTGTTTGAGAATCTTTGCGAAAAGGAAGGGCTGCCGTTCCTTGGCTGGAGAAATGTTCCTGTTAATCCGGAAGTTCTTGGTCAGCGCGCAAGGGATTGTATGCCGGTTATTACGCAGTGTTTTATCGGGCGACCGGAAAATATTGAAAAAGGTCTTGATTTTGACAGAAAACTTTATATTCTTCGCCGGCAGTACGAACATTCTGCCAGCGAGACTTATGTGGCATCTCTTTCCAGCAGGACGATTGTGTATAAGGGAATGTTCCTTGTAAAGCAGCTTAGGACTTTTTACAAGGATTTGCAGAGCGAGGATTATGTTTCGGCGCTGGCGATTGTTCATTCAAGGTTCAGTACGAACACAAATCCTAGCTGGGAACGGGCGCATCCGAACAGATTTATTGCGCACAACGGTGAAATAAATACAATCCGAGGAAATGCGGACAGAATGCTTGCGCGGGAAGAAACTTTGAAGTCTGAGGTTCTTTCTGATGAGGATATGAAGAAAATCCTTCCTGCGATAAATCCTGACGGTTCTGATTCTGCGCGGCTTGACAATACTCTTGAATTTCTTGTTATGAACGGAATGCCTTTGCCGCTTGCTGTTATGGTCTGCATTCCTGAACCGTGGAAAAATGATACAACAATGGATTCTGAAAAGCGAGATTTCTATCATTATTATGCGACAATGATGGAGCCTTGGGATGGTCCTGCGGCTGTTCTTTTTAGCGATGGTGATGTTCTCGGCGCGACCCTTGACCGAAATGGACTTAGACCTTCGCGCTATTACATTACAAAAAATGGAATGTTGATTCTTTCCTCTGAGGTTGGTTGTCTTGATATTCCAGAGGAAAATATTGAGAAAAAATCTCGTCTTCAGCCGGGAAGAATTCTTCTTGTTGACACAAAGCGGAAAAAAATAATTTCCGATGAGGAGGCGAAGAGACTTTACGCTTCTGAGCATCCTTTTGGTGAATGGCTTGATACAAATCTTGTTCATCTTTCTGATTTGGCGATTCCTAACAAGAAAATTCCAGTTTATACGCAGGAAGAGCGCGACCGTATGTACCGCGCTTTTGGCTGGAACTACGAGGATGTTAATGAGATGGTTCTGCCGATGGCAAAAACTGGCGTTGAACCGACTGGCGCGATGGGCGTTGACACTCCGCTTGCGTGCATGAGCGATAAGCATCCTCCGCTTTATTCATATTTTAAGCAGCTTTTTGCGCAGGTTACAAACCCTCCGTTCGATTCTCTGCGTGAAAAAATTGTAACAGACACAACTGTCTATGTCGGTTCTGACGGAAATCTTTTGAAGCCGGAAGGAAAAAACTGTACAGTTCTTGAAATCAACAACCCGATTCTTACTGGCGTTGATATGCTGAAAATCAAGAACATGAAAAAGCCTGGATTCAAGGTTGTTACAATTTCGCTTTTGTATTACAAGGGCGGCTCTTTGCAGCAGGCGTTGGATGACCTTTTGATTTCTGTTGACAGGGAATACAAGAACGGCGCGAATGTAATGGTTCTTTCTGACCGCGGAGTTGATGAGAATCATGTTGCGATTCCTTCGCTTCTTGCGGTTTCTGCGGTGGAGCAGCATCTTGTGCGCACAAAAAAGCGTACGGCAATCTCGATTATTCTTGAGTCGGCGGAAATCCGCGATGTTCATCAGTCAGCAATGTGCTTGGGTTACGGCGCGCGCGCTATAAATCCTTATCTTGCGCATGAATGTATTGCCGAGCTTATTGACCAGAAACTTTTGGACAAGGATTATCACACTGCGATAGACGATTATAACAAGGCGATTATCAACGGAATTGTGAAAATTGCCGCAAAGATGGGAATTTCAACAGTCCAGTCTTATCAGTCTGCGCAGATTTTTGAGGCGGTCGGTATTTCAAAAGAAGTAATCGACAAATATTTTACAAATACTGTGAGCCGCGTTGGTGGAATCGGAATCAAGGAAATTGAAGAGGATGTTAATTTCCATCACAATAAGGCTTTTGATCCGCTTGGGCTTACGGTCAATACGCACCTTGATTCTGTGGGAATGCACAAACTTCGACGTGGCCCGAATGCGGAAGACCATCTTTACAGCCCGGAAACGATTATTGCCTTGCAGGAATCTACAAGAAACAGCGATTATGCGCGGTTCAAGGAATATACTTCGCTTGTTGATGACAATTCCCATCCGCATACTTTGCGCGCAATGCTGGATTTTAATTATGATGAAGGAAAATCAGTTCCGATTGAAGAAGTTGAGCCGGTTTCTGAAATTGTAAAACGCTTCAAGACTGGCGCTATGAGTTACGGTTCAATTTCCGAGGAAGCGCACCGCTGCATGGCTTTGGCGATGAACCACTTGCACGGAAAATCAAATTCCGGCGAAGGCGGAGAAAAACCTGAGCGGCTTGGAACTGAGGCGAATTCTGCAATAAAGCAAGTTGCGTCTGGACGATTTGGCGTTACGGAAGAATATTTGCTAAGCGCAAAAGAAATTCAGATTAAAATGGCGCAGGGAGCAAAACCAGGAGAAGGCGGACATCTTCCAGGAAAGAAAGTTTATCCTTGGATTGCACAGACTCGTTACGCAACTCCAGGTGTTTCATTGATTTCGCCTCCGCCGCACCACGATATTTATTCAATAGAAGATTTGGCGCAGTTGATTTACGACTTGAAAAACGCGAACCGTGCTGCCCGGATTTCCGTTAAGCTTGTTTCTGAGGCGGGAGTCGGAACAATTGCGGCTGGTGTTGCAAAGGCTGGCGCGCAGGTAATTCTGATTTCTGGACACGACGGTGGAACTGGTGCGGCTCCAATCTCTTCAATTCATCATGCGGGGCTTCCGTGGGAATTGGGGCTAGCGGAAACTCACCAGACGTTGATTCAGAACGGACTTCGTTCGCGCGTTGTAATTGAGACCGACGGAAAACTTATGAGCGGCCGCGATGTTGCGATTGCCTGTCTTTTGGGCGCGGAGGAATTCGGGTTTGCCACAGCTCCTCTTATCACAATGGGCTGTGCTATGATGCGCGTGTGCAACCTTGACACTTGTCCGTTCGGCGTTGCGACCCAGAACAGCGAGCTTAGAAAACGCTTCACTGGAAAACCTGAATACGTTGAGAATTTCATGAAGTTCATTGCCGAGGAATTGCGCGAATATATGGCAAAACTTGGCGTGCGAACTCTTGACGAAATGTGCGGAAGAACAGATTTACTCAAACTGAAGGAAAAACAGGGCTTTAAGCGCGCAAATCTTGTTGATTTGAGCCGAATTATCGGTTACCGCGCGCCGGAAGGCTCAAAAACTCATTTTTATCCTGAAGATGTCTTTAATTTTGGGCTTGAGAAAACTGTTGATGAAAAAGATTTGCTGAAATCTTTTGAGAAATCCGCAAAATCAAAGAAAGGCGTTTTCAATGTGAAAATCACTTCTACGGACAGAACTTTGGGAACAATCCTTGGCTCGGAAATCCAGAAGAGATTTGGAAATTCTTTGCCTGAAGATTCGTTCGTTGTGAATGCCGAAGGCGGCGGCGGACAATCTTTTGGAGCTTTCATTCCGAAGGGACTGACAATGCATCTTACAGGCGACGCGAACGATTACCTTGGAAAAGGACTTTCTGGCGGAAAAATTGTTGTAAGCGCGCCGAAAAATGTTACATTCAAGCCTGAGGAAAATATCATCATCGGAAATGTTGCTTTGTTCGGGGCAACCAGCGGTGAAGCATTTATAAATGGAATTGCCGGAGAACGTTTCTGCGTAAGAAATTCCGGGGCGACTGCGGTTGTTGAAGGCTGCGGCGACCACGGTCTTGAATATATGACCGGCGGAACAGCTGTAATTCTTGGACCGACAGGAAGAAATCTTGCTGCCGGAATGTCTGGCGGAACAGCTTACGTTCTTGACATGAACCATAGTTTGTACAAACGCCTTAATAAGCAGCTTGTTACAATGAGCGAAGTTACCGATGAGCACGATATTCAGATTATAAAATCGCTTGTTGAAAAGCATGTTAAGGAAACAGGTTCTGGGCTTGGTGCTAAAATCCTTAAAGATTTTGAAAAAGAATATCTTCCTCATTTTAAGAAGATTGTTCCTAACGATTACCACAAAATGCTTGTTGAGATAAGCAAGGCAGAGGAGCGCGGCTTAAAGCATGACGAGGCTGTACTTGAAGCATTTTACACAACAACAGGCCAGAAAAGGGTAGGATAGGCATTTGGGTTCTTAGGGTGAAAACCCTAAGCAGTGCTGGGGAAAAGGTGTGGTTTGGAGAGGAAAAACCCCCGCTTCTGAGTAGAGGGGTTTGTTCTCTCCAAGAAAGCAGACTCCACAGGCAATGTGGAAAAAAAGGAATGTAATATGGGAAAGCCAACAGGATTTTTAGAATATAACAGAAAAGATAACAGCAGTATCGCTCCGCTTTTGCGGACTGCGAATTTCAAGGAATTTCATAATCTTTTGCCGGAAGAAGAACGAAAAACCCAGGCTGCGCGCTGCATGAACTGCGGAGTTCCGATGTGCCAGTCGGCAATAAAGCTTGCGGGAATGGTTACAGGTTGCCCTCTTCACAATCTTATTCCTGAATGGAACGATGCATTGTTCAAAGGGCAATATGATATGGCGGCGTGGCGTCTTCTGAAGACTTCAAGTTTTCCAGAATTCACAGGACGCGTTTGCCCTGCGTTGTGCGAAAAAGCCTGCAACTGCGGAAATGGCGGTGATATAAAGGAAGCCGTTACAATCCATGACAACGAGCTTTTTATAATTGAAAAGGCTTTTGAGACCGGCTACATGAAGCCACAGATTCCGAAAGTCCGATCAGAAAAGAAGATTGCCGTTGTGGGCGCGGGTCCGGCAGGTCTTGCTGTTGCCGATTTGCTTAACAGGCGCGGGCACAACGTTACAGTCTATGAGCGCGAGGACCGGGTCGGCGGACTTTTGATGTACGGCATTCCGAATATGAAGCTTGAAAAACACGTGATTGACCGCCGCGTGAAGCTGATGGAAGCGGAAGGCGTTAAATTTGTTACCGGCGCAGATATTGGCCGCACTGTAGACGCAAAAGAAATTCTTGAAAACTATGATGCGGTAGCATTGTGTTGCGGTGCGAAAAAAGCCCGCCCGCTGTCAGTTCCTGGCGCAGATGCTGAAGGTGTAATGTTTGCGGTTGATTTTTTGAAGTCCGTTACAAGAAGCCTTTTGAATTCAGAACTGAAAGATGGAACTTTTTTTGACCCAAAAGACAAAGATGTGATTGTAGTCGGTGGCGGTGACACAGGAAATGACTGTACAGGAACAAGCATCCGGCTTGGTTGTAAGTCTGTTACTCAGCTGGAAATGATGCCTTGCCCTCCTGTTGAACGGCAGAAAAACAATCCGTGGCCGCAGTGGCCTAAGGTTTTAAAGACCGATTATGGCGCGGAAGAGTCAATCGCGAAATTTGGTCACGATCCGCGTGTCTACAAGACAACAATAAAAGAAATCCATACGGAAAACGGAAAAGTCCGCGGTGTAAAAACTGTTCAGGTTGAATTCAAGATGATTGACGGAAAACGCCAGCTCTGCGAGATTCCTGGAACAGAAAAAGAGCTTCCTGCAGACTTGATTCTTATTGCGGCCGGATTCCTTGGATGCGAGGACTACACGGCTAATGCGTTTGGAACTTCTCTTTCTGCAAGAAACACTGTTGAGTCGATTGGTGAAAAAACTCCTGATTTGGCAAGCCCGAACGGATATAAGACTTCTGTTGAAAAAGTTTTTGCCGCCGGGGATATGCGCCGCGGTCAGTCGCTGGTTGTGTGGGCGATTGCGGAAGGCCGCGAGTGTGCCCGTCAGATAGACGAGTACCTTATGGGCTACACAAACCTTTAGGAAAATTCTGACGCAGGACGGTGAAACCACGTCCTGTGCCAGAAAGGGTAGGCAAAAACCGAAGGTTTGAGCCTAGGGAAAGGCTTTTCCCTTCTAAAAAAAAGAGATGGACGCAAGTTCCGAGCGTATGGAATAATTTTCCGTATAAGTTTATTATTCTGACTATGAATTTGAGCTTTAACACGATAATTTTGATGGTTGCCAGAGTTCTTGCCTTGGCGGTCGCTTTTCCGTTCCATGAATCGGCGCATGGTCTTGCGGCACTTGCTCTTGGCGATAAGACTGCGAAAAATTCCCATAGAATCAGCATGAATCCGTTCCGGCACTTTGATTTGCTGGGTTTTGTTCTTCTGATGCTGGTTGGTTTTGGATGGGGAAAACCGGTTCCGATAAATCCTGATAATTTTAAGCACAAAAAATCGGGGATTGCGATTACTGCGTTGGCTGGTCCTTTTTCTAATCTTGTTTTGGCATACATTTCGATAATTATTTTTAAGCTTTTTTACATTCTTTTGCCGGGGCATCAGTTCATTCAGCTTTTTTTGTATTACAGCATTTTTATAAATATTTCGCTCATGCTTTTTAATCTGATTCCTGTTCCGCCGCTGGATGGTTCAAGAATTCTGTATTATTTTATGGATGATGATGCTTATTTTAATTATTCGCGCTACAGCACGGTTCTTTTTATTGTTCTTCTTGTTGCGCTTGAAATCCTTGACCGCACAGGAATTTATTCCAGAATTGTAAAAACCGTTTTTAACGCGCTTGATGACTGTTCTTTGTTTGTAGAAAAGATTTTTGCATAACGTTATAATTGGTCTATTGTGGCGAACATTTTTAATAATGATAAAATAGTAATCCGCGGTGCGCGCGAGCATAATCTTAAAAATATTGATTTGGATATTCCGCGAAATAAACTTGTTGTGATTTCAGGACTTTCTGGTTCGGGAAAAAGTTCCCTTGCGTTTGATACGCTTTTTGCCGAAGGGCAGCGGCGTTATATGGAAAGTCTTTCGTCGTATGCGCGCCAGTTTCTTGGCAGCATGGATAAGCCGGACGTTGATTTGATTGAAGGGCTTTCTCCGGCGATTTCGATTGAGCAGAAATCAACAAATAAAAATCCGCGTTCTACAGTTGGAACGATCACGGAGATTTACGATTATTACCGTCTTTTGTACGCGCGGGCAGGACATTCGCATTGCCCAAAATGCGGACGCGAAATCAAGGAGCAGCCGGTTGACCAGATTATTGACTCAATTATGGCTTGGCCGGAAGGAACGAAAATCCAGGTTCTGGCTCCGGTTATCCGTGGAAAAAAAGGCGAGCACACAAAAATTATTGAGGACGCAAAGAAATCAGGTTTTATACGCGCGCGGATTGACGGCGTAATGACAAGCCTTGATGATTCAATAAAACTTGACAAGCAGAAAAAGCACACGATAGAAATTGTTGTTGACAGGATTGTTCTTGGTCCGGATGTGCGGAAACGTCTTGCGGATTCTGTTGAAACTGCGCTTGAAAGCGCGAACGGAATTATTGTTGTGACAAAGCGCGTTGAAGACAAGGATGTAGAAGTTTTTTTCAGCCAGAAAAACGCTTGCCCTGACTGCGGAATTTCGATTCCAGAACTTCAGCCGAGGCTTTTTTCGTTCAATAATCCTTTTGGGGCTTGCCCGGAATGCACGGGGCTCGGCCAAAAAATGGAGTGGGACATAAAAAAAATACTCCCAGATTCCTCAAAAAGTTTTAACGAAGGCGCGCTTGCATTTTACAATCCTGAAAGCGAATGGAACCATTCGATGTTTCAGGCGGTCGCGGATGAAGCCGGATTTTCTCTGGATACGCCGATAAATCAGCTTTCAAAGAAACAGTATGATTTTTTGTGGAACGGTGGCGGCGATGAGCGGAAAATTCATTGGGTTTACAAGAAACAGAGCGGCGAAGGCTACAGCGAATATAACCGTGCCTGGCCGGGAATTCTTTCGGACATGAAAAGGCGTTACGCGGAGGCTTGGGGCGATTCCCAGCGCGCAAGAATTGAAGAAAAATTCATGTCGGTTTCTCATTGTTCAAGCTGCAACGGACAGCGTCTGCGCCCGGAAGCTCTTGGAGTTACTGTTGGCGGAAAAAATATCTGGGAGCTTTGCTGTCTTTCTGTTAGCGAGTCAATTGATTTCTTCAATAATCTGGAGCTTTCTGAAAATGAGGCGAAAATTGCGGCGCAGGTTTTAAAGGAAATCCGTGCGCGGCTTAAATTCTTGAAAGACGTCGGGCTTGATTATCTGACTTTGGAACGGGCGGCTGAAACTTTGTCCGGCGGAGAAGCCCAACGAATCCGCCTTGCGACCCAAATCGGTTCTGCTTTGACTGGAGTTATGTATATTCTTGACGAACCGTCAATTGGGTTGCACCAACGTGACAATCAGCGGCTTATTGACACTCTGACTTATCTCCGCGACCAGGGAAACACAGTTGTTGTTGTTGAGCATGACGAGCAGACTTTGAGAACTGCGGATTTCCTTGTTGATATTGGTCCTGGCGCGGGAATTCACGGCGGTCGTGTTGTTGCGGCGGGAACTCCAGAAGAAGTCATGAAAGTAAAGGAAAGCAAAACCGGGCAGTATCTTGCCGGAACTTTGCGGATGGAAATTCCTTCAGAACGGCGCAAGGGAAATGGTCAGAAAATTGTTCTTTCAGGTGTTACCGAGCACAATCTGAAAAATGTTTCTATAGAAATTCCTCTTGGAACTTTTACGTGCATTACAGGCGTTTCCGGCTCAGGAAAATCAACTTTGATGAGCGATGTGCTTTATCCTATTCTTTCAAACAAGATTATGCGCACATCGTATCCGGTCGGAGCGTACAAAGAAATTTCTGGAATAGAAAATATTGATAAAGTCATAAATATTGACCAAAGCCCGATTGGACGGACTCCGCGAAGCAATCCTGCGACTTATGTCGGCGTTTTCGACAGCATCCGCGATCTTTTTGCGGCGACTCCAGAGGCAAAGGCGAACGGCTACCAGAAAGGTCGGTTCAGCTTTAACGTAAAGGGTGGAAGATGCGAAAACTGCCAGGGAAGCGGAACAATCACAATCGAGATGAATTTTTTGCCGGATGTTTTTATCACTTGCGATGTTTGCGGCGGAAAACGGTTCAACAAGGAGACTCTGGACGTTCTTTACAAAGGAAAAAATATAAACGATGTCCTGAACATGACGATTGAGGAAGCCTGCGACTTTTTTGTTTCAATTCCGCATATTTCCCGGAAACTGGAAACGCTCAAATCTGTTGGTCTTGGCTACATCCAGCTTGGTCAGAGCGCGCTTACTTTGTCCGGCGGCGAGGCCCAGCGCGTAAAACTTGCGAACGAGCTTGCGCGAGTTTCAACTGGAAAAACTTTGTATATAATGGACGAACCGACGACTGGACTTCATTTTGCTGACGTAAAGCAGCTTATGTCGGTGATTCAGCGTCTTGTTGAGCAGGGAAACACTGTCCTTATGATTGAACATAATCTTGATGTAATCTGTCAGGCTGATTATCTGATTGATTTGGGACCGGAAGGCGGATTTCGCGGCGGAAATATCATTGCAAAAGGAACGCCAGAGGAAGTCGCTTCTGTAAAAGAAAGCTATACCGGTCAGTTTATAAAAGAGATGCTTAATCGATGAAGAAAAATCATTTGATTGCAAAATTTATTTTTCTCATTCTGCTTCTTTCGGGCGGCGCGGTTTTTTCGCAGGAAAGTGAAAAAACTGTAATCAACATTGAGAACGCGCGCAACACAAAATATGAAAAAGATAAATCCACAGGAAATGATTTGATAATTCTTACCGGGAACGTGAAAGTCAGCGTGAGCCGCGGCTCTACAAAAAACGTAATAAGCGCGGATTCAATCCGCTATGACCGGACGAGCGAGATGATGTACGCGGAAGGAAATGTTTCCCTCGAGCAGACAACTGCAAATGCCGGAAGCCAGAATGTTTCCGCGAGCTCGCTTATGTTCAACACTTCAACACTGGAAGGCGTTTTTGACGATGGCAGGGTTGTTCAGGTAAAGTCTGATGCGATAAATTTGCCGGCCGGTTCAACCTTGATTGTTGCAAGCGATATTTTTGGCCGCAGCGAGTCAAATACAATCACTTTTAAAAATGGCGAGCTTACTTTCTGCGATGATGAAGATCCGCACTGGCGAATTAAGGCAAGCAGAATCTGGCTTTTGCCCGGCGGAGAATTTGCTTTTTTGAACGCAAGGCTTTTTGTCGGTCCTGTTCCGATTTTTTATCTTCCTGCATTTTATTATCCAAAAGATGAGCTTATATTCAATCCTGTTTTTGGCTACGAAAAACGCCGCGGATATTTTATTGAGACAACTTCCTATTTATATGGAAGAAAACCGCTGGAAACCACGAGCAACACTTCTTCAACAGATAGCGACAGTTCTGAAAAACTGAAGGCACTTTTTAACTTTGTAAAACCTTCGTCTTTAAAAGAGCAGCGCATCGAAGGTCTTATGATGCACAATCTTGACGATGACTACAAGGGAAACACAACGAATTATTTTAAGATTCTCGGCGATTATTATTCAAATCTTGGTTTTCTTGTTGGTTTTGATGGAGTTTTTAAGCCTAAAAAATATATTTCAAGCCTGGAAATGAGCGCGAACCTTGGTTTTTCAAACACGATTTTCAAGGATTCTTCCGGAAATTATTTTCCTTTTTCACCTGGTGGAGACAGAATTTACGATAAATCTAATCTTTTGGGGTTTGAGCTTCCGTTCAGATATTCCGGCAAGTTTAAAATGTCGATGTCATCGCCGTTTACGCTGAATATTTCGCTTCCGGTTTATTCCGATCCGTATTTTTCAAATGATTTTACAAAGGATCGTTCCGAGACAATGGACTGGATCAGTTTTCTTATAGATTCACAGAACCAGGACGAGGACAATAAAACCACGACAACAGATTCTTCTTTCAACTGGACGTTATCTAGCTCTTATTCTGTGCCGCTTCCGCAGGTAATAAAACCGTTCTTGAATTCAATGTCATTGAGCTTGAATTCTTCGGTGGCTTTTTCTTCCATTTCGATAAATTCTGAAAAACTGGAAAATTCAAAGGTTGACTCTTCATCACTTTCGGCATGGAAAAGTTCAACCCCGGAGCGTATGTTCTTTTATCCGTCGCAGGTAATTCCAATGAGTTTAAGCGGAACGATAAGCGGAACTTTGATTGATATTTCAACTTCAAAGGCAAAAACAGCTTCAAAAAACAAAAAAGATGTTTCATTTGCAGTTCCGATGATTGCGCCTGACGATATTTTGCCGCTGAACGAACGGAAAAACAAGGAAAAAACTGAAACTGAAACGCAGAATTCCCAGAGTCAAAATGAAAATACGGAAAATGGCGAAAATAACGGAACTGATATTGCTGAAGCTGATACAGAACCGCTGCTCCCGGACAGCGCTTTGCCGGCTTTGACAGGAGTTTCTGCAGGTGTTACGGATTTTTCAGGAATTTCCTATTCAATGAAATATTCAATAAAACCGAGCCTTTCAACGCAAATTTCGTACAACTCCTCAAATCTTGATACTCCGGGCGATTTTGACTGGAGCGTCCTGAAATCTTCAATGTATAAGCTTTCTGTGCCGATTACGCTCGACAATAATTTTTCGTATTCGGGAAACTTTTTTTCGGTGAGCAACTCAAACACGTTCAATCCGGTAAGGCAGCGGCATCCTTATCTTCACATGAAAGAGGATGAAACCAACTCTGGAAACTGGTATACAGAAAAGTCTGCGGCTTCAATCAAAAAAGCTGACTACGGAACTGACAAACTTGACTTGACGCAGACAAATTCGGTTTCGCTTAAGCCGTTCAACTACATAAAATTTATAAAAGATACAGGAATCACATGGCGTTCTTCCATAAAACTTGTGCGCACGGAATTTCTTTCAGATGAATATGATGCTAAAGAAGACAATCCTGAATGGGATTACCATTTTGTTGACTGGACGGACGAGGACAGCATTACAACGAATGCCTTGGATTTTACATTCGCCACAAACCAGATGGATTCAAAATTTTCGCAGAGCCTTACGCTTTCAACAACTTTAAAGCCACTTGCCGAAAGTTACTATTCAACTTTAAAACTTGGATTTCCGCTTACAACTCTTGCTTTTGAGACAGGCGTAAAAAAATCAAGCACAGATGACAATGCTGAATGGATAAGGCAGCCGCTGAAGCAAAGCCTGACTGTTTCCGGCAAAGTTCTTGGAAGCTCAATGAGTTTTTCTGAAAACTATAATTATAATCTGGACGAATATCACCACGACTCAATGAAATTTTCGTTCAGCTGGATGAATTTGACCGCCGCGTACCAGATGTCCTACACTTACGGCTACGACATGGGCTATGATGAGGCGAGCGGCGTTCCTAACGGATGGAAACAGCGCGAGGAAAAAGAATTTCTTCCGTACAATTTTTCGTTCACATATTCTCCAAAGACAAAGACAATTTACCGCTGGAAAAACCGCGTGAGCATGGGAATGGGGCTTTCCACAAGCGTTGTGGCGGATTTGCTTAAGCCTACAAGCAGCTATTTTACATTCGCTCCGTCTGTCTCGTTTAAAATCAGCGAATTTGTTAATTTCACATTTTCTGCGTCAACAAGAAATTCTGTTATTTACCGCTATTTTGGAAACGACATTGGTCTTTCTGGCGAGGAGAATATGTTTGTTGATTTGGCGAATTCTTTCAGGTTTGATGATGAGGAACTGCGCAAATCTTCTGGCTTTAAATTGAAAAGCCTGAATTTTTCACTTACGCATGAACTTCACGACTGGGATTTCAATGCGACATTCAAGATTGAGCCGCGCCTTTTGACAGACGACAAGAACCAGAAATATTACGATTTCAATCCTTATATGACAATAAATATAACCTGGCGGCCAATGGGCGCAATGAAAACTGAAATTGTGGACAACTACGGTGAATGGGAACTGAAATAAGTTCAGTTTTTGGCGGCTGATTTTTTTATTGATTTCGGCGTGTATTGTCAATTTGCAACTGATGTTTTACAATGTACATAAGTGGACACTGAATATACTGTAGTTGTTCCGGACGTTGAGATTCTTTCCGGCGTTTGCGGCACAAATGACAACAATTTAAAACTCATAGAAGAATATCTGGGAATTCCCGTTTTTACTCGCGGAAATGAACTTTCGGTAAACACAGATGACAATTCGTTGCGCGAAAAATTCCGTTTCATAATAGATAGAATTATTGATGAACTTGGCGACGGCTCGAAAAACAGTGCGGACATTGTTGCCTCAGTCTTGAATGTTGATAAAAAAGCTGATATGAATTCGGTTTCAATTGTTGTTCCTGGCGCAATCCGCAAAGTTTATCCGCATACGCAGCATCAGGCTGAATACATTCTGTCAATGCGCGAAAAAAATATGGTTTTCTGCATTGGCGCGGCCGGTTCTGGAAAAACGTTTCTTGCGGTTGCCGAGGCGTTGCGGCTTTTGCTTACTCATAAAGTTTCCCGGATTGTAATAACCCGTCCTGTTGTTGAGGCAGGCGAAAGTCTTGGTTTTCTGCCGGGAGACTTGAACGACAAAATCACTCCGTATCTTAGGCCGCTTTACGATTCAATGGAACTGATTCTTTCAAAAGACACAATGAGACGTCTTCTGGAGTCCGAGGCGATTGAGATTGCGCCGCTTGCGTATATGCGCGGAAGAACTTTGAACAATAGTGTCGTTATTCTTGACGAAGCTCAAAATACAACAAAGGAACAGATGAAAATGTTTCTAACAAGGATGGGAGAAAATTCAAAAGTATTTGTAACCGGGGATGAAACTCAAATCGATTTGCCGAAAAAAGTTCCTTCAGGGTTAAAGCATGCGGTTTCTCTGCTTGAGGGAATTGAGGAAATCGGCATAAATCGGCTTACTTCAGAAGATGTTGTAAGAAATCCGCTGGTACAAAAAATTGTGAAGGCATACGAAAATGAACAAAACGAAGAATAATCCTTTTTCAGAATCAGTAAAGAATTTCTTTTCGCAGTTGAACGGATATGTAAAAGCGCATTGGCCGGTTCTGGTTCTTGTGCTTGTGGGATTTATCGCGGTCTCTGTTGAAAATTTCTTTAAAGTCGCAATGTCGCAGACAGTTTTTTCCTATTCAATGGACGATTTTGAGGTTGGGCAGATTGCGGACAGGACAATTTATGCGCCACGCTCAATTCCTGCCGATGAGATGAATCCTGTTTTTGTTGAGGAAGGCGAGAAAATCATCAGGAAAGGTTTTCCGATTACAGATGAGGCTTATTCAAAACTTCAGAAGATGTCGGAGTCTCCGCATTACGTTGATTACCGTGCGTTTGCGGATTCAGAGCTATTTTTGGCGCTGCTTGCAACAATGTGGTTTCTTCTGTTCACTTTTGCGCCGTTTGGCAGGGAAATCCAGCTGCGGGAAATTGTTTTCCAGCTGATTTGTTTCCTTCTTGTTTATGCGGCGGTTGCGTTCTGCTCAAAAATCTCTTTCTTTGCGACCCAGTTTGACATAACAACGATTATTCCGGCTTCGCTTTTTATATTGATTATTGCGGTTCTTTACGGTCAGCTGAGCGCTATTTTCTGCTCATTCATTTTTGCATTTTGTGTTTTTGACGCAAGTTCATGCCAGATTGTTCCTTTTCTTTTTACGTTGGCTTCCTGCCTTGCGGCTTCAACAATTGTACGCAAGATTGAACGGCGGATTGACATGATGTTTGTCTCTCTTATGCTTGGTTCAATAAATGCTGTGCTGATTATTCTTTTTGCCGTTATTTTTAATTGCAGCATCCGGGAACTTGCGGTTGTAATCGGGCTTGTTGCTTTGAACGGATTTCTTTCTGGAGTTCTTTCGCTTGGACTTATTACGCCGATTGAACTTCTTTTGAACACAGCGTCGGTTTTCCGCCTTATGGATTTGAGCGACTCGAACAACACATTGATGAGAAAACTTTTTCTTACAGCTTCTGGAACTTACCAGCACTCGCAGATGGTTGCCCAGCTTGCAGAAAGCGCGTGCCGCGAAATCGGGGCGAATTCCCTTCTTGCGCGTGTTGCCGCCTATTACCACGACATCGGAAAAATGGACCAGAGCGAATATTTTACCGAAAACGACATGGACGGTCAGCATAAACTGAACGAGATGAAACCGAACCTTGCGGCGATTCTTGTTCGAAGCCACGTCAGAAAGGGCGTTGAAAAAGCACGCCAGCTTCATTTTCCGCAGCAGGTGATTGATATTATTGAGCAGCACCACGGAAACAGCATTATTTCGTATTTTTATGAAAAAGCAAAGGAACAGGATCCTAACGCAAACATCGATGATTTTATGTATCTGGGAAATCCGCCGGTTTCAAAGGAATCTGGAGTTGTCATGCTTGCCGATACAGTTGAAGCCGCCTGCAAAAGCCTTGATAATCCGACGGAAGCGCGCCTTGAAAAATTTATCGACACGCTGATTACTTCAAAAATGGAGCATGGTCAGCTTGATTATTGTGCGCTTACTTTCGGTGACTTGAAAAAAATCAAGTCAGTTTTTGTAAGAATTCTTGCGGCATATTACCATGGACGGATAAAATATCCGAACCAGAAAGACCCTGATGCGCAGGACAAAAAAGATTCTGCTAAAGATTCGGGTTCAGATAAAAAAGTTGAACCAGAAAAAGAAAAGAAATCTGAAAAAACGTCTGCAAAAAACGCAGAAAAAACTGACGCAGAGGCAAAAAATGGCTAACAGAATATTTGTTTCAGTTGAAGGAGGGCTTTCCGAACCTGAATGGCTTGAAAAAATCGAGCCGTATATGCAGAAGGTTCTTGAAAAAGTCGGTTACGACCAGGAAGAAATCTCGGTGATGTTCTGCACGGACAAATTTATTCAGGAACTTAACAAAAATTACCGAAAAATCGATAGTCCGACAGATGTTCTTTCTTTTGAGAACGGCGAGGAATATACGGATGATGAGGGCGACTGGTTTTCGGCTGGTGATATTGTAATTAGCCTTGAAACGCTCCCGAAAAACGCTGAATATTTTGAGGTTGACAAAAACACGGAATTGAAACGCCTTTTGATTCATGGACTTCTTCATCTGAACGGAATGGATCACGGCGATGAACATATTGAAAAAGGCATTGCTCCAAGCGGTGAAATGCTTGTTCTGCAGGAAAAAGTTCTTTCTGAACTTGCAGATGAAATTCTTATAAAATAAAAAGAGAGAAAATAGAAGATGAATTTTCAGTTATTCAAGAAAAAAGAGACAAAAACAGGTTCAGGAAATGAAGAGCTTTCTGCGGAAGAGCAGGAAGTTATAAACGAAGAAAAGCAGGATATGATTCAGGGAATCGAGGATCTGAGCGAGACAACCGTAAAGGAAGTCATGGTTCCCCGGATTGATGTTGATTTTATTTCTGTTGATACTCCGCCGGAAGAGCTTATTGAAAAAATTGTCCAGAGCGGACATTCTCGTTTTCCGGTCTACAGCGAATCAATTGACAATGTAGTTGGCGTTCTTTACGTAAAAGACTTGATTTATTGTTTTGGCAGAAAATCGCCGATTGAGCTTCAGAATATTATCCGCAAGGCGTTTTTTGTTCCAGAAAGCAAGCGGATTGACACGCTTCTAAGGGAATTCAAGCGCCGCCACTGCCACATTGCGATTGCGATTGACGAATACGGCGGAATTGCCGGAATTATCACAATGGAAGATATTATTGAGGAAATTGTCGGCGACATCCAGGACGAGTTTGACAATGAGCGCGAGGATATTCTTACAATCGGAAACAATATCTGGCTTTGCGACGCGCGCGTTGACCTTGATGACTTGAACGAGACAATCGGCGCGGATTTTCCTGCTGAGGATTTTGATTCTTTGGGCGGATTTGTGTTCGATTTGTTCGGAAAAATTCCTGTGAAATTTGAAAAAACTTCCTGGAACGGCTACGACTTTATTGTGCAGGATATGGAAGGGCACAGAATCAATTCAATAAAAGTAATCCGAAAAGATGAAAAGGTGCGTGCTGATGAAAAATCTGAATAAAAAAATTTCAGTTGCGCTGGCGGCGGTTTTTGTATGCGGAAATATTTTGTCTGCGGTGGAAAAAACTGCCTCAGACTATTATAATGAAGGTCTTGCTTCCCAAAATAACGAAAATTGGTACGAGGCGAGCCAGCATTATATGGAAGCAATTCAGAAAAATCCTGTTTATTTGGATGCCTGGTTTCATAGTGCGCAATGTTCGTACCAGCTTGGTGAATTTGATTTGGCTCTTTCTCAGCTGGATGAGGCGGAAAAATACGCGAAAGACGATAATTCAATCAATAATCTGCGCGGAATGACTTATATTGCGATGCAGCAGTTTGGTGAAGCGCGGAAAATCTTTGAGAAAATCCTGAAAAAAACGCCGAATGATGTTGATGCGCGTTTCGGGCTTGCGGAACTTGATCTTTTTGATGGAAGAATTTCCGGGGCGGAACGTCAATATTCAGAGGCTTTAAAGCGTCAGTCTGAAAGCAGGAAAGCTTTGCTCAGCCTTGCGGTGGTTTCTTCCCAGCTTGGAAAAACTGAAAATTCCCAGAACTATATAAAACAGGCTCTTGTTCTGTATTCAAATGAGGCGGAAGTTCATTATATTGCGGCGGTTGTTGCGGCAATGAACAATGACATAAAATCCGCAGAAGCGCACTGTAGGATTGCGGTTCAGATTGACGGAAACTATGAGAAAGCCTATGAGCTTCTTGCAAAAATCCGTTATGCGCAAAAGGAATATGATGATGTGATTTCGCTCTGTGATTTTATAATCGGGCGGGACAGGAATAATTCTTCCGCGTGGTACTTAAAAGGTGCGGCACTTAATTCTCTGCAGAAGCCGCTTGAAGCGATTTCTGTCTGGACGAGCGGGCTGAAAATCTCTCCACAGGATGAAATTATGCGCGCCGCCCTGGAAATCGCAGTGAACAAAAATATTGCTCTGGAAGATTCTCGCCGTGCGGACTGGGCTTTGTATCATGTTCAGACTGCGCGGGAATACGCAAGACGCTACGAAAGTCAAGGTTCGATTTATGAATATCAGCGAGCGCTAAAAATTGAGCCTGCCAACAAAGAGGCACGCACCGCGTTTGCAGATATTCATGAACTGAACGGAATGCACGAGCTTTATCTGGAGCAGCTTCTGTTTATAAAAAGCATAAAAGATGAAAATTCCTCAAAAAATCTTTCAGAAACGGAACTGGACGATAAAATCGAGGCTTACGAAAATCTTCTGCAGGATTCTTTGGCAAAAAAATGGAATGTCGAGCCTTTTTACCTTGACAAAAACCGCTGGAATATTGGAATTTATTTTGTTCCGGGAACGATAAATCAGCGTCATATTGAAAACAACAGGATTGCGGCTGAATTTGCCTCGGATATTTTTTCAGGGCTTGCCTCGGCTTCTGTTTCCACGGAAACGGCGAGCGTCTCTGGATTTGGCGACGCTTACCAGAAAGCCCGTTCTTCCGGCAAGGATTATTTTATTCTGATTTCTGTGGATGAGGGCGCGCGGGATGTGACGCTTGATTACACAATGTATTCGGCGCGCACAGGCTCAAAAGTTACGGAAGATTCTCTTTATGGAACAGGAAATAACCGTTATTCGGGAGTTTTCCGCCGTTTCAGGGATGACATTTTGAATCATCTTCCAATACGCGGAAAAATTATTGACCGCGACGGAAAAACTTTGCTTTCAGATTTGGGGCGTTCAGAAAATGTTGTTGAAGGTTCTGTTTTTGATGTTGTAAGAAAAAATTCAATCCAGACGGCAAGTTCAGGAAGTGGTGTAACTTACAAGGATTCTGATATTTTGGGCTCTTTTACGGTTACAACTTCCGGAGAGGAAATAAGCGAGGGAATCCTTGAATACCGCGGATTTTACGACCGTGTGAATACTGGTGATGAGCTTGTTTTAATCAGCAGACCGAAATCTGATGAGGAAAATGCCGCGCAAACAGTTTCTTCCGCGCAGCAAAACGCAACCAACGCAGCTGCGGCCGCAAACATTGCGCCGCAAGGAAATGCAAACGGCGAATCTGTTGTGGAGCAGAAAAAATCTGGTCTTACAGCAGAAGATTTGGGTGTTCGCCGCACTCCTGCGTTCATCGATTTGGTGCGTTCAATTTATTAGCTATTGGTTTGTCGGCTGAATTTTCATTTCGTCCAAAGTTGCGTCAATCCATTTTTTTGACTGAACTGGATATTCATCGTAAACCAGAAGAAATGTCCGAACCGCGTCGCTGTAGTTTTTTGTGTAATATTCGGATTCTCCAAGATAGAAAACCGCGCGTTTTGTAACTTCTTTTGAACGGTTTGTTCCAAGCAGTTTTTTTAGCTGCTCCTCGGATTCCTTGTATTTTTTCTGTATAAAAGTTGTTCTCAGTATTTCAAAAAGAAGAAAATCGTCGCCGCCATCTGGAGAAATTATGTCTTCCTCAAAAATATATGGTTCCATTCTTTTTGATTTTTTGTTTTTTGAGCCGCCGCCAAGCGATTCCGCGATTTTTTTTGTCTCTTCATTCATTTTTACCGGCTTTTTTGAAAGCTGTTCCGTTATGTCAAGAAACGGAAGCGGTGTTTCTCGTTTCCCGTCGACAGGAACAAGTTTTTCTTTTGCAGATTCAGTTTTTTCAGCGTTTTCTTTTCTTGGTGGAAGAGTCAGGTGGGTTCCGTTTACAGTCGCGTTCACGCTTGGAAGAATTATATCGTATTTTCCGTTGTTCACCTGGGCGATTATCGCGTAATAGTAATCGTTGTAGTTTTTCACGGTGTCGCTGTAATTCTGGATTTCGGGCTCAATTGTTGCAATTAATGTTGAGTCAGAAATATCGTAGTAAGTTCCGATTGGCTTTGAATTTCTGTATATAAAAAGTTTCTGGATTTCAGGTTCAGGCGCAGATGGAATTTTCCAGCTTAGGTTTATTTTGTTTCCGCGCGTTCCCTTTGCCTCAAGGTTTGTGATTATCGGTCTGTCTTTTGCAAAACAATTTGCCGCCAAAAAAAAGACTGCAATTAATGTAAAAAGTTTTTTCATGTTTATTATTTTATTCCGATTTTGTATAATTCTCAACATGAACTATGCACGAGTATTTTTAAAATCAAAAGAAGAAAAGGAAATTCAGCAGGGATTTCCGTGGGTATTTGACAACGAAATTTCTTATGTTAAATATAGAAAATCTGAAAGGGATGAATGGCAGCAGACGCCGATTGAAGAAACTTCTGTTCCAAACGGAAGCGGCGTTGAGGTTTTTACAAAGGCGGGCGGTTTTCTTGGCACAGGAATTATAAACCGAAATTCAAAAATTGCGGTAAGGCTGATTTCCTCGGAGCACGCGGACAAAGTTTTTGCCGACACAAAATCATTCTGGGAAAAACGCGTATTTGACGCAGTTAATATCCGCCGGATTCATTATTCTGAAAAAGATTCTTACCGCCTGATTTTTAGCGATGCTGATTTTTTTCCAGGGCTTATCTGCGAGCGTTATTGCGATGAGAATGGAAGAATTTATCTTGTGGTTCAGTTTCTTTCCATGGCTACAGATATTTACCGCGATGAAATTCTTGACGCGCTCAAAAAAGCCTGCAAACCGTATGCAATCTATGAACGCGATGATGAAGGCGTCCGCGAGAAAGAAGGGCTTTCCCAGGCGGCTGGCTGGATTGGAAAATCAGGTGATACAGAGATTATTATTGTTGAGAACGGAATCCGCCTGAAAGTTGATATTGCAAACGGACAGAAAACAGGTTATTTTCTTGACCAGAAAGACAACCGTGTTGCGGCGGCAGCGTTTTGCCACGGAAAAAAAGTTCTGGATACGTTTACGCACACAGGCGCATTTGGGCTGAATGCATTCAAGGCAGGCGCTAAAGAAATTGTTTCTGTTGACATTTCAGAGGAAGCCATTGAAATGGTAAAAAAGAATATCCAGCTAAACGGCGCAGAAAAAAAGATGAAAGCTGTCTGCGCAGATGTTTTTGACCTTCTGAAAAAATACGAGGCTGACGGTGAAAAATTTGATGTGATTATTCTAGATCCGCCGGCGTTTACCAAAAGCGCAAAAACAATTCAAAAGGCCTATGGCGGCTACAAGGAGATAAACCTTAGGGCGATGAGGCTTTTGAACGAGGGCGGAATTCTTGTGACATGCTCATGTTCGTATTTTTTTGATTCGCATTATTTTTATGATATGCTTATGCACGCGGCAATGGACAGCCACAAGAAAGTTCAGATTCTTGAAAAGCGTGGCGCAGGCCAGGATCACCCGGTTCTTCTTGGCTATCCAAAATCAGAATACCTGAAATGCGCAATCTGCCGGGTGATGTAAACTTGTATGAGTGTTGAAGCTTTGATGCAAAAATACAATTGCGTTGTTGTGCTTGGCCCTACAGCTGTCGGAAAAACTTCGATTGGAGTTCAGCTTGCTTATAGATTTGGCGGAGAAATTATTTCCGCAGATTCCAGGCAGACTTACCGTGGACTGGATTTGGGTTCCGGCAAGGATTTGGATGAATACACAGTTTGCGGCGAAAAAATTCCATATCATCTTATTGATATTGCTGATTTGAGCACTGAATATAACGTTTTCCATTACCAGCAGGATTTTTACCGCATTTTTGACAGTCTTATCGAAAGAAAAGTTCTTCCGGTCATTGTAGGTGGAACCGGAATGTATCTTGACGCAGTTATCCGTAATTATGATTTGGTTGATGTTCCAGAAAATCCAGAGTTACGAAAACAACTTGAGTCAAAAAGCCTTGAGGAACTTGGAAAAATTTATCTTGAGCTTAAACCTGACCTGCACACAAAAAACGATTTGCTTGAACGTGAACGGATTATCCGCGGAATAGAAATTTATTACGGAACCCACGGCGAGCTTGCGGAAAAACTGAAAAAAACAATGTATAGACGTCCTGAGATTTTACCGCTGATTATAGGAACAACTCTGGAACGTGAAAAAGTCCGCGAAAATATAAGAAATCGTCTGCAGGAACGCATTGATGCTGGAATGATTGAAGAGGTTGAAGGTCTGCACGCCCAGGGCTACAGCTGGGAACGTCTTGAAAAACTTGGCCTTGAATACAGATATTGCGCTCTTTACCTTCAGGAAAAACTTTCAAAGGAAGAAATGTTCGAGCAGCTTTTTATTGCAATCAGACAGTTTGCGAAGCGACAGGAAACTTGGTTCAGATTTATGGAAAAAAATGGCGTGAAAATAAACTGGCTGCCTTCCGTTCCAGACAAGGAGACTAGAATAAAGGCTGCCGTTGAACTTGTCCAAAAAGAAATGTCCCTGGATTTGGTGCGGTAAAAAGGGGCGTTGAGGGGATGTGCCCCACACGGTGGGTAGTAACGAAGCTTCTATTTCTTTTATTGGATTATTAATTTAGCTTCGTTTGCAGTTTTGCAGGCAAAACTGTTAATTGTTTTTGGCCCGTAGGGCGGTTGTCCGCCCGAAAAGAGAAGAAATGGCGTCAACAAAAGACTTTAGGCTTTTGTTGAGTAGTGAAAGCCGCTCTGCTTGAATGATGTTGCCCGCCCAAAAAAAATTATGCAGAGATTGCCACTGCGACTGGTTCAATTTCTGTAAGATAGCCCGTGCGGATGCAGCTTTCAAAAAGTTCCCTGCTTAAAAAATCGGTTTTTACGTCTTCGTAGCCGTCCTGATCGCGCACAATGCGGATTACAAATCCATTTTCTTTTTCCCAGAGGATTGTCATATAGTCGTTTTTGTTTCCAAGGCTTTTGAGTGAATAACTTTTCATAAGAACCTCCCGTTTGGGTTTTCAGTTTTGTTGAGTTACATTTATATAATCGGTATTATTTTTTTGTATGTTAGAAATTTCGTGTTTTTTTGATGCGCATTTTCATTTTTTTGAATGTCTGAAATATGAGAAGCCGTCTGATTCGCTTGCCGGTTTTGAAAAATATTACGCTTGTTCGTGTGCTCATTCTGTTGAGGAATGGTTTAACCAGAAAAATGCGCTGGAATGTCTGAACTCGCTGGAATCCCAGAAAGAATCGAAAAATCCGGAAATTCCTGGTGATGCCCAACAGTTTTCCGCGGGAAAAGTTCATATTTTAAAGTCTTTCGGGCTTCATCCGCAGAACCCGGTTGTTGAGAACGCTGACTTTCTTGAAAATCTTTTAAAAAATAACGAACTGAATGCAATCGGAGAGGCTGGCTTTGACCTTTTTACAGACGAATTCCGGCAGAATTTTGACCGCCAGAAAGAAGCGTGGCACATTCAGGTTGAGCTTGCCGCAAAATACCAGAAGCCGCTTGTTGTTCATTGCCGCAAGGGAATGCAATATATTTTTCAGGAAATAAATACGCTCGCAAAAATTCCTTCGGTGCTTTTTCATTCTTTTCCCGGTCCGATTGAGGAAGCCCGTTCTGTTTTGTGCCGCCTGCCGGACGCATTTTTTAGTTATGGAAAGCAGATTTTGAACGGAAACAAAAAGGTTCTGTCGTGCATGCAGAACCTTCCGCTAAAAAATATTCTTCTGGAAACCGACGCGCCGTTTCAGCATTTAAAAGACGAACGCTTTACCTCCTGCGCGGAAATAAAGCGTGTCTACCGGGCTGCATTTGATGTCCGCAAAGAACTTTCGCCCGAAATAATCAAGAATAATTTTTTTACGATGTTTGGTCTTTAGAAAGGCTTGTAAGTTACGCCAAGGCTCAGCATCCACAAATTCTTTGACAGTTCAGTTTTGTTTCCAGAAAGGTAATAGTCCGCGTCAAAATATTTTACGTAAACCGCAGAAGTTGTGATTGTCAGGTTTTTGACTGCTGTAACTTCAACGCCGCCGCCAACTGTAAAGCTGTCCAGAACCGGATTGAACGTGCTGTTTGAAGTGTCTGTGATTCCCTGGTTGCTGTATGCGATTCCAGCACTTGCGCCCAGGAATCTGCAGATTTTATAGTCCGCGCCAAAAGCGATTTCCCATGAGTTGTCGTAGTCAGTTTCGCCAAGAATGTTGTCCTGGGAAGCAAAATCATTGAAGTAATAGTTAAAACTTGTCGAGATGTAGAGCGGTTCAAAAATTTTGTAGCCAACGCCAAGATTCAGCACGGCAGGAAGGTCTGTCCGGAAGTTTGAGTCGTCTGTGATTCCGTAGTATTTTGCGATGTCGCCTTTTACGTTGCTGACATTGTATTCAATCCGGCTCAAAGTCTGGTACTGAACAGAAAGGTCAAGACCGGAAATTACTGGCGGCTTTGCATGGATTCCGAATACACAGGACTGTCCGAAACCTTTTGCGTCATAGCTGATTTTGTTTCCGCCGTTTATTGCGTTGAATGTAGAATCATTGCACTTAAGAACCATTTCCTGCGTTCCGTAGGTGTATCTGTAAGCCGCCGAAAGCGAAAGCCAGTCCGTTACAAGATAAGCCGCGCCAATCTGACCGCCAAGAGTAAGCGAAGTTACATCAAGGGAATGGTTCTGCGCCATTTTTAGGGAGGCATTTGCGGCTTTTTCATAATTATCTTTTTTTGCCGCATATTCAGAAAATTTTGAACCGTATTTTGTCTTTACTGTGTAAGCCTGATCCAATGATTTTGCAGTTTCATTATTAGGATTTGCCTTAATCCAAGCGAGAGCAGTTTCTTCACTTCCTCCGAAGTTTGTTTTAACTGCATTGTCAAATGAATTTGTTGCAGTTTGAATCATGCTTGCCGCAAGTCCGTATTTTGTAGCTTCTTCACCTTGCTGGCTAGCTCCGTTCAGGAACATAAGGCTTGTCGCGCTGGTTCCTTCTGAGTATGAGAGTGCGCCCCCCCCCGCGTAAACGCCGAATGTAAGGAACATTGACCATCTGTTTTTCTTGTAGACAACATCAAAGTTCGGATAAAACAAAACTGTTGTCTCATCGTTGGAATAATAATCTGGAACGCTGTATTTTTCCTGATTTGCAAATTTATCGCCGGTTTTAAGTTCATTTGCGTATTCCTTGAATACAAACTGGTTTCCGGCTTCAATGTAAAGTCCGTCCGCCATGAATCCTGTTCCAGCAATATTGTAGAATGCGGCTTCCGGGCGTTCGTTTTCTGTGTTGCGGCTTGGGTTTCTAAGATAACCTGTGCTCATGTTTGTTTTGTTTTCAACGCCACCGGCAAAAAGGCAAATGGCTGTTAAAGAAATAATTACAGAAAAAATAAGTTTTTTCATTTTTAAATCCTTTATTATGACAAAATATGTCAAAGTGTCAAATTTGTTTTATATTAGACAAATTATCATTTTTTGTCAAATTGTCAATAAGACAGACCAGCAAAGCGCGGTCCTGTGTCGGAGGGGTAGGCGAAGACACTTTGTGGCTGAGCCGTAGGGCAGGCGCCCTTTTAAGGGCAAATAAGGCTGTCCGTGCCAGAAATGAAAAATTGCAAGACCTTTGTATTTTTGTTATCATATAAAAAATGAATATGAATGATTTGCGGGCTTCTGCTTATGCGAACGGCATGGGAAAAGGTCCGGATGAAAAAAAATCTGACAAAAAAGATTCTTCTATTGTAAAGCCGTTTGTGCCGCCCCGGATTAAAAAAAATGTTTCGGGCGATGAAAAGAAGGCTGGTTCTGAAAAGCGAGTTTTTGAGGGCGTGGACAAGAAAATCGGAGAAATTTTAGAGGACCGGAAAGATTTTCGTTCAAAAGATTTCCGCTCTGAAAAAAAAGAAAGTCCTGCGCTTGATTCTGCTGAATATCTGAAGTCCGGCGGGCTTTTAAAAGTTCCGGTCGCGCCAAAAGAGGCGGATGGAAGCGATTCTGTTTACCGCCGCGTTGCGAAATTTCTGCTTTTGGTTGGAATTGATGAGGCGGCGAAAATTTTGCCGCATCTGACTGCAGAACAGACTGAAAAAATAATTCCTGAAATCGCGTCAATCCGTAGCGTTTCCCCGGAAGAGGCGACTGTTATTCTTGAGGAATTTAATGGTTTGCTTGAAAAATCCCGCGAATCTGGTGGTGTTGAAACTGCGCGTGAAATCCTTGAGAAAGCGTACGGCCCGGAAAAAGCCCGCGAAATGCTTGAGAAATCCGCGCCTTTTGGCGGCGCAAAGCCTTTTGATTATCTGAACGATGCGGACAGCGAGCGGATTTTTTATCTTCTTTCGGATGAGACGGAACAGATTCAGGCTCTGGTTCTTAGCAAAATTGAGCCGAAAAAGGCGGCAAGCGTTATAAATCTTATGAAGCCGAAGGACAAGGCTGAGGTTGTGCGCAGGCTTGCGAAAATGGAGCCTGTAAGCCCTGAGATTTTAAAGCGCGTTGATCAGGCGATGCGGGAAAAATCCTTGGCGCAGACAACTGAAAAGGCTGAAAAAATTGACGGAAGAAATGCGCTTGCGGCAATCCTGAAAAAGATGAGCCCGGCTGCCGAGGACGAGATTCTTGCCGGTCTTGCTGAGGAAGATCCTGCGCTTGACGAGGATTTGCGCGACCGGCTTTTTACAACGGAAGATGTGCTTAACGCCGACGACAAATTCATCCAGCAGAAACTGCGCGAAATGTCGGATTCCGAGATTGCGATGCTGGTTGCGGCAAAATCAAAGGAATTCAGGGAAAAAATTCTTGGCTGCATTTCAGCCGGAAGACAAAAAAATGTTCAGGACGAAATAGAAATCAACTCACCGTACAGAAAATCTGACTGCGAGCGCATAACATCAGGCTTTTTCAGCGTTTTGCGCCGCGCCTACGAAAACGGCGAGCTTATAATAAAAGGAAGAAACGAGGAAGAATATGTCTAAAAATAAAATGGAAAAATCTTACAAAGGCTTTGAGCTTATTTCGGAAACAGAAATTCCTGACTGTTCTTCTGTCGGGCTTTATCTGCGCCATAAAAAGACCGGGCTGGAAGTTTTTCATCTTTTGAATGATGATGAGGAAAACCTTTTTGCGTTTGCGTTCAGGACTCCGGTAAAAGATTCAACCGGGGCGGCGCACATTACGGAACATTCGGTTTTTTGTGGCTCGGAAAAATTTCCTTTAAAAGAGCCTTTTACAAATATGATGAACCAAAGCGTGAACACTTTTCTGAACGCGCTTACTTATTCTGATAAAACTGTCTATCCTGCTTCTTCCACGGTAAAATCCGACTATTTTAACCTGATGGACGTTTACGGCGACGCAGTTTTTTTTCCATTGCTGAAAAAAGAGGCGTTTCTTCAGGAAGCGCACCGCATTGAGCTTGATGAAAACGGAAAACCTTCGATTCAGGGCGTTGTCTACAACGAGATGAAAGGCGCGTATTCGTCTTTTGAGTCCGTTGCAAACGATGTGCAGCTTAGAAGTCTTTTCCCGGACACAAATTATGCGTTCGATTCCGGCGGTGATCCGATGGATATTCCGGGATTTTCTTACGAGGCGTTCAAGGAATTCCACAAAAAATATTACCGGCCGGAAAATTGCCTTGTGTTTTTGTACGGAAATATTTCCACGGAAGAGCAGCTGGATTTTCTTCAGGAACATTTTTTAGACAGGCTTGAGAAAAAATTCCCTGAGCCGGCGGAATCTGAATATTATCCGAATGTCCCGAAAGAATTTGAGGAGATTGAAACTCCTGAGCCGCAGTTTGAACCGATAAAAATTGTTGCGGACGCGCCTGCTTCCGGGGCGACTGGTTCAACGGTTACAGTGAACTGGCTTTGCGGGCTCACAAAAAATCTTACAAGTTTTATAGAAGCAAGTTTCATGGCGGAAGTTCTTGCCGGACACGATGGCTCTCCGCTTTCAAAGGCACTTGTCGAGTCTGCGTTAGGCGACGATTTGGCTCCTATCTGCGGTGTAAGCAACGAAACGCGGAATTTTATGGTTTCTTTCGGGCTTCATGGTGTAAAACGCTGCAACGAGAAAAAAGTCTACAGGCTTGTGATTGAAACGCTCAAAAAAATCTGCAGAAACGGAATAAACAAGAATGATGTTGACGCGGCTCTTATGAGCGCGGAATTTGCGAACCGCGAAGTTGTCCGCGTATCCGGGCCTTATTCGCTTGTGCTGCTTGACCGCGCGCTTAACGGCTGGAACTATGGAAGAAATCCTGCGGAAACGCTTTTGTACCGCGCCGAATTTGAAAAAATCCGCAAAAATGTTGAGAACGATTCTTCCTATGTTGAAAATTTAATCCGCCGTTTTATGCTAGAAAATGAACGTGTCGCCTATGTCGCGGTTCGCCCTTCAAAATCTTATCTTTTAAAAAGAGAGAAAAAAGAACAAAAACTGCTCAAAAAACTGATGAAAAATGAGGATGTGCAGCAAATCAAAAAAGATTTGGAGCTTTTGCATTCATATCAGAATCATCACGAGACGCCGGAGGAACTTTCGTGCATTCCACGGCTAAAACTTTCTGAGCTTTCAACAGAATTTGAGCGGATTGAGACAAAAATCATCAATGTAAAATCTGGTGGCGCAGAAATTCCTGTTTTTGCGAACAAGGAAGGGACAAACGGAATCGGTTACCTTGAAGTCTGCATTCCGCTGGATAGCCTTTCGCCGGAAGAATATTTTTATCTTCCGTTTTTCGCTTACTGCGCCTCGAATATCGGCTGGAACGGAAAAAACTGGGTTCAATGTGCGGAAGAAACTGCGCTTGAGACGGGCGGAATTTACACGCGGCTATTGACTTCCTCTGGTTCGCGCACTGAACGGGCGAAAAAAATGGAGGAGGAATTGCGCGGGCTGAATGTTACAAAACGCGACTGGATTATTTTTTCAGTCCGCTATCTTGACGAAAAATTGGATGACGCGCTTGCGCTTTTTGCGGAATGTCTTTCTGGTTACGAGTTCAATGATTTAAAGCGACTGAAGAATTTGCTTGGCGAAACTTTAAGTTCCATAAAATCTTCTGTTGTTCCGCACGGAAACCGTTATGCTTCCAGACGTGCGCAATGCCTGAAAACCCATTCAAGTTCTGTTGAGGAAATCTGGTATGGAATTTCGCAGCTTTTCTTTTTGAATAAACTTTCCAGAAAATCTCCGGAAGAAATCCGGGAAAAATTTGTTGCAATAAAAGAAAAACTTTTCAAGGCAGGTGCGGTTCTTCATCTTGTTGCCGATGAGAACACGTTGAATATTTCAATGAAAAAAATGCCGGAATTTATTGGAAACGCAAAAATTCTGGCGGTTCAGCCTAAAAAAAATCAGGATGAGGATGAATTTAAGAAACTTTTGCTTCTTCCTGGTGAAAATTCACAGCTTCCGCAGACAGAAATCTTTTCAGTTGACTCGCAGGTTGGTTTTGCCGCCTCAACTCTTCCTAGAACTTATTTTGGCGAAAAGGAAAACGCCGCGGATTTTGTTCTTGCGCATTGGCTTTCTGGAACATTTTTGTGGGAACGGATTCGTACAACTGGCGGAGCGTACGGAGCTTATGCTTCAAGCCTGAATCTGAGCGGACAGTTCAATTTTTCAACTTTTAGAGATCCAACGCCGGAAAAATCTGTCCAGACTTTCAGAAAGTGTCTTGAGGATGCCGCAAACACAGAATTTTCAGAAGAAGAATGTGAGCGCAGCATAACCGGCACTTATGGCGAGGAAATCCAGCCACATTCACCTTATGGCAGAGGAATCGCAGGTTTTTACCGCACAATTTATTGCATCAGCGAGGACGACAGGCACGAAAAACTTGTAAATCTTCTTTCTGTAAAATCCGAAAATGTAAAAGATGCCGCAGAAAATCTTCTGAAGAATATTGATTCTGCAAGAACTGTGGTGATTGGAAATAAAACAGAAAAAAATGCTAGCGTGAATATAAAATTGCCTTTATAATTTTATATGTTTGGCGGGGTTTGTGTTTTTTTTATCAGTTAAAAACCGAGGTTTTTTATTATGGACAAAAAAGTTAAGCAGTGTATAGAGATGTTGCGTCAGCTGGTTTCTGATGTTCAGGGTGCTCCGTATCCTGGGGAAGATATAAACAACGAGCTTTATTCAATCTGGTATGAGCATGCTCAGGCGGCGGCAGTCGCTTGTTTTGAATATCTTGACGAGAATTTTCCAGAAGAGTCCAAGGACGTTACAAAAAAACTCGATAAACTTTTTAAATAAATATGAATATTTCAAAAAAAAGTTCAAAAATTAACCGTTATCAATTATCAGGATCTCAAAAAAAAAGTGGCTTGAATGTCTGGCGTTTTGTATTTAACGGAACAGAAAAAGTTACTGGTCAGGAACGGAAATTTTTTATTGAGCTTTCCATGCTGAATCCGGGACTTTGTCCAGATGAGGCTGTCTTGGGGTTTAAAGCGCGCGTAAATATTTCTGCGGAAGATTTGCAGAATGTTCTGGCAGGTTCTGTCTCAGCGCAAAGTATTCAAAGTGAATCTTATGTTGTTCCTTCTTATGTTGTCGTTCGTGCTGGCGCGCTTGGTTCAGAGGCGAAGCAGGTTTGTGCCTATAGCGCGGCAAAAGATGTTTCTGTAAGTTCAAAAAGTTTCTGCATTCAAGGGGATAAATTTTCTTTTGATGGAGAGAAACTTTCCGGGCGGATAGATTATTCTTCGGACGATATTCAGGAGCACCCGGAATATTTGTGCGACTCAGGTTCTGTAAGCTGGGAACTGCGCTACGAAATCCGCTGTGACTTTGAAAAGGGTTATTCAGGAAAAAATTGTTATTGGGCTCCAACCGGGGCAAGAACTGTTTTTACAGGGAATTTCACAATAGACGGAAAAGTCTACGAGGTTGTTCCTAAAAAACCTGCCGGTTATATTGACCGCTTTTTTGGAAAAAATGTTGTTTTTCCGTGGATTCACCTTTCTTCAAATGTTCTTACGAGCATAATTTCTGGAAAAACTTTGACAGACTCAACTTTTGCGGTTCAAGGCGCTTTTGAAAACCAGGTTTCGGCGGTTGTTGATTTTGAAGGAAAGTCAATCGTGTTTGATGCTGGAAAAGCCAAGATTTCAGACGGTTCAATCTGGAATTTCTCAGAAATGCCTGAAAATAATGGAGAGGAAAATCTTCATTGGAGCGTAAGCCTGAACAACAAATCTTATGTTGTTGATATTGATATTTTTTGCCCGGCATCGCAGATGTATGTGAAATCTGTGGAGATTCCAGAAGGCAACAGAAATGTGCTGAAAATGCTTTGCGGCGGAACTGGAACTGGTGAAATCAGGCTTTACAGACGCTTTGGAAAAAATCTTGAGCTTATTGAGCACGCAAAAATCGCAAGCGCGCTCTGCGAGTACGGTCAGCTGGAAAAACCGGAATAAATTTCTTGCCTTTCCACTTTTTTATGCGTATCTTCAAATTAAGAAAGGAAAAAAGTGGAGGCGTTTATGGATTACGAACATTTTACATTAAAAACTCAAGACGCTTTGCAGAACGCCAGTGCATTGGCTCAAAAAAATGACCACAGCGAAATTGGCCTGGAACATCTTCTTTCCGCGCTTTTAAGCCAGCAGGATGGAATTGTTGTTCCGATTATTGAGCGCGTTGGCGTTAACGTTCAGAATTTACAGAGACAAGTTGATAATCTTCTTGATGAATATCCGAAAGTTACCGGCAATGCCCAGATGAATTTCTCCAACGAGGCACAGAAAGTTCTTGCCAAAGCAGAAAATGAAATGTCAAAACTGAAGGATCAGTATCTTTCGTGCGAGCATATTCTTCTTGCAATGACAAAATCAGATTCGCGGGTTGGTGAACTTTTGAACAAAAATGGACTGACTTACGATTCTGTTCTGGAAGCGTTAAAATCTGTCCGCGGAAATCAGACTGTTGATTCCCAAGACCCTGAAAGCAAAATGCAGAGCCTTTCAAAATATTGCACAGATTTAACAGCGCGTGCCCGTCAGGACAAGATTGATCCGGTAATCGGACGTGATGAGGAAATCCGCCGTGTAATGCAGGTTTTGTGCCGCCGAACAAAGAACAATCCGGTTCTGATTGGTGAGCCGGGCGTTGGTAAAACCGCGATTGTAGAAGGTCTTGCACGCCGAATCGCTAGCGGAGATGTGCCGGAAAGCCTGAAAAATAAGCGGCTTCTTTCACTTGATATGGGAAGCCTTGTCGCAGGCGCAAAATTCCGCGGTGAATTTGAGGAGCGTCTAAAAGCTGTAATCACTGAAGTTACAAAATCAGAAGGACAGATAATTCTTTTCATCGATGAGCTTCATACGATTGTAGGGGCTGGCGCAAGCGAAGGCTCAATGGATGCTTCAAACTTGCTGAAGCCAGCTTTGAGCCGAGGCGAAATCCACGTGATTGGCGCGACAACTTTGAACGAGTACCGAAAATATATCGAAAAAGATGCGGCGCTTGAGCGAAGATTCCAGCAGGTTTACTGCGCTGAACCGACTGTTGAGGACACAATCGCAATTTTGCGTGGACTCCGCGACAAATATGAGATTCATCATGGCGTAACAATTGAGGACGAGGCTCTTGTAAGTGCGGCAGTTCTTTCAAACCGTTATATTACGAACCGTTTTCTGCCGGACAAGGCGATTGACTTGGTTGATGAGGCGGCAAGCCGTCTTAAGATGGAAATCGAAAGCCAGCCTGTCGAACTTGATCAGGTTGAACGAAAAATCCTTCAGCTTCAGATTGAAAAGCAGTCTTTGAGCAAGGAGGACGATCCGGCTTCAAAAGAAAGGCTTGAAAAACTTGAAAAGGAACTTTCCGAGTTCAATTCAAAGCGTGATGCGATGAAACTTCGCTGGCAGAACGAAAAGAACAGCATCAATAAGAGCCGTGAATTGAAGGAACAGCTGGAAAATGCTCGTTTCAACGAGGAAAAATTTACCCGGGAAGGAAATCTTGCGAAAGCGGCAGAATTGAAATACAGCATAATTCCTTCGCTTCAAAAACAGCTTGAAGAAGCTACAAAAGCGGAAAAGGAAAAAGAAGATAATCCTGAGCGCGAGTCTTTGCTCCGTCAGTCTGTGACAGAAGAAGATATTGCGCGTGTAGTTTCCTCTTGGACAGGAATTCCTGTTGCAAAAATGATGACAAGCGAAAAACAGAAATACTTGCAGCTTGAGGAAGTTCTTCACAAGCGCGTTATTGGTCAGGATGAAGCCGTTCAGGTTGTAAGCGATGCAATCCGCCGAAACCGTTCTGGTTTGAGCGATCCGAACCGTCCGCTTGGTTCGTTCATGTTTATCGGACCGACAGGCGTTGGTAAAACCGAGCTTGCAAAGACTTTGGCAGATTTCCTGTTCAATGATGAGAAGGCACTGACCCGAATCGATATGTCTGAATACATGGAAAAATTCAGTGTGAGCCGACTTATCGGTGCGCCTCCGGGATATGTTGGATATGATGAAGGTGGCCAGCTTACAGAAGCAGTCCGCCGCCGACCGTACAGCGTTGTCCTTTTTGATGAAGTTGAAAAAGCTCATCCTGATGTTTTCAATGTTTTGCTTCAGGTTCTTGATGACGGAAGATTGACAGACGGACAGGGAAGGGTAGTTGATTTCAAGAATACTATCATTATCATGACAAGCAACTTGGGAAGCGATCTTATTCTTGATGCGGCAAATGAGAAATCTTCTGATAAGTCGGAAAATGTTTCGCCGGAAGTCCGCGCAAAAATCGACGAGCTTCTGAAAGCGCATTTCAGACCGGAATTCTTGAACCGAATCGATGAAATCGTAATGTTCCAGAAACTCGGAAAAGACTGTATCGGCGGAATTGTGAAAATCCAGCTTGAACGTGTTGCAAAACGACTTGAGGACAGAAGAATCTCAATTGATTTTGATGAAAAAGCGATTGATTTCCTTTGCGAGAAAGGCTACGACCCGGCATTTGGCGCACGCCCTGTAAAACGGGCAATCCAGACCTGGGTAGAAAACCCATTGAGCAAAGAACTTCTTGCCGGAAAATTCGGCGAAGGCGCAAAAATCAAAGTTTCCTCAGATGGAACAAAACTTCTGTTTGCATAACCGCTAGGGATGAATGTTGAATTTTTTTTGGAGGAATAAAAAATATTTGTGCGTGAAGGAAGAAAACAAGTTTGGCGTCCTTGAAGTATTTTTGCCGAATGGCATAAAAGAATTATTGAGCATTTTCTGAAAGAAAAGCGCAAATAATTCTTCCCAAAAAATGCTTCACAATAGCCAAATCTTGTTTTTTGACTGGAAGCACAGATATTTTTTCTCAATTAATAAAAAATTCAACATTCATCCCAACATTGTTTTGAATAAGATATTGTGATAAAATCAGTCCGATGAGTTTTATCGAGAACTGCAAAAGTTTTGTAAAGGAATTTCTTGAAGAAAAAGATTGCAATGTCTGTTATCTTTCTGTGCAGAATCCAATCTGCAGAAAAGTTTTTTCCGGCACAAAACTGAAAATTCTGAATCTAAAAGACAATTTAAATCCTCTTGCTCCATTTCTGGATTTGATTTCAGAAAAAAATCCATCGGCAAAACTTGTACGTGAAACTGT
>CAVBXG010000019.1:0-40335 GCA_963599585.1 bacterium | reverse complement strand
TCTTTTTCTTTTGTTTTGGCCAACATTGTACTCCTCCTATAGAGTATCATTTTTTGTTAGCCATTTACACACTTTATTTTACAGGGTCGTGCATTTATTTCATCAAGAGAAAGTCCTGTGCATTCCGCAATTATTTCTGCTGAAATATTTTTCTTTAGAAGATTTTTTGCGGTCTCGATAGCTTTTAGTCGTTCGCCTTCAGCACGGCCTTCTCTTAAGCCGGCTCGCCTTGCATCGTGAAGTGGCAGTGCATCCATCATATAGTCGCTCCTGAATATCTCGTTGATTTTGAGCCTTTCGACGCGCTGCTCGATGTCCTCTGTGAAGCTGTCGGAAGGCTTTCCGCTACAAAGATAACCCAAGAAGCCCTTTATTTCAAGGTTTTCTTCCGAGGCGAACGCACTTGCGTTGAAGAAGATTTTGTTGATTCCGTCGTTCAGAGTAAAATCGCTCTTTTCCTTGCATGTTGTGCTGAACGTGTAGACCGGCAGACCAAGCCCGAATGGGTCTTTTGTGCAGAGGAAAATAACGTAGCTTTCCTTAAGAGTTTCGTACTCGTAGTCGGAAATCAGGGAGTCAACGTCTATCATGCTCTGGTAGTAGCGCATGCGCCGTGGCAAATTGTCCGGGATGGTTGTCTGCATTTCAATATCGAAGATTCTATCCGAATCCTTTACGTAGACATCCAGGCGGACACCGTGCGCACTGTAGTACGGACGGATTTCCTTTTGAAGTTCTGGATACTCGATTTTTTCAACTTTGATTCCAAGCAGACGCTCGATAACGCCCTTGCACAAATCCGGGTTCTGCATCACGCGGCAGAACATAAAGTCATCGGTGAACTTAAGTTCCTCGACCGGCTTAATTCTGAAAATTTTGTTTTCTATTTGTTCCATATACATAGTTAACGCAAAAAGATTTCAGAAAATGAAATGAATCACAATTTTTTTTTTAAATTCTTAACGTCAGTATGAATTTTCTTTGGCATCTTCCAATCTTTCGTGAAATTATTCGCCTTTTTCTCAGTAACAAGACCAAAGTATTTTGAATATTCTGTTACTGAAAACATGATGTTTTGTTACTGAGAGTATAATATTCTGTTTAACTCAGGAAAATATTTTGTTACTGAAAATATTATGTTTACATTAACAAAATAGAATGGTCTACAGTACGCAGGTTGTAATTTTTTTTGCCTGCAAGCTCCTTCAACCTGCTACTGCCTTTTGCTACGCAAAACGCACAGAAAAAATTGTGTTCCATTTTCATGGGCATGGTGTAATTCTGTGCCTAAATATCGCCAAGTTTTTTTCAAAAAACTTGCAAAATTTTTTGTGAAACATTTCATTTTCTGCAATTTTTTTGCGTTAACTATACAGGAGCAAAAAAATATGCAAAAAGAATCAAAATACACCATGAAACCTTATGATGAACTGTTTTTCACAGATGATTTCCTTTTCAGCAAGATTATGCGGAATCCCGAAATCGCAAAGGGCGTTGTTCAGAACCTTCTAGGAATCAAGGTCAAGAAGATTGAGTTCGTCACCTCGCAGTATTCAATCGACGAGCTTTACAACGGAAAAGGCATCCGCCTAGACGCCTACCTTGAGGATGAGGACAAAATCATCGACATAGAAATGCAAACTGTAATCAAGAGAGATGAGGGGCTTCGCATGCGCTACTATCAGAGCATGATAGACGTTGATCACCTGAACCGTGGCGAAAGCTTCAGGGAACTCAAGGAGTCCTACGTTGTGTTCATCTGCCTTGATGACCCGTTCGGAGACGGAAAGCCGGTCTACAACTTTGTCACAAAAGAACTGGACGGAAGCCGCATTCTGAATGACAGAATCCACAAAGTAATCTATAATGCAAGCAGCTTTGAGAAGGCTGACGACCAGAATGTGCACGCATTCTTGCAGTTCCTTAAAAACAGGACAGCAACCGACCCTCTAACAAAGGAAATCCAGACCGCAGTCGACTCATGCAAGAATCACCAGAAATGGAGGGCAGAATATATGCTGTGGAAAGACCAGATCCGAGAATGGAAAGATGAAGCCCGGGAAGATGGATTGGAAGAAGGCAAGGTTATTGGTCTTAAAGAAGGATCTCGTAATAAATCTATTGAAACTGCCAAGCAACTGTTAAAAATGAATCTTGGAACTGTCGAGCAAATTGCAACCGCAACACAGCTCTCTGTTGATGAAGTCCTTAGGATCAAACAGGAACTGAAATAAATTGTCTTTGGTTAAAACAAAAAAAACTCTGAAGATTTATTGGTTTTCAGAGTTTTTTGTTTTTATCTATGCTTTTGAAATTTTATATTTGGTTTGTAAAGTCATTTTTTAAGAAATCTTATTCCAGAATTTTAAATATTTTTATTGGTTTATGCAGATTGTAATTTTTTTTCATTTGCAAGACTTATCAATCTGATGCTGCTTTTTATTTTTCAAACGTGCAAAAATATGATTTATTTCCGTACGCAGGTTGCAATCTCTTTGCCAACAAGTCTTTTTAACCTGCCACTAAGTTTTTTTATAAAACTTACAATTTTTTTGTGTTTTATTTCCGTTTCTGCAATTTTTTTGCGTTAACTATGTATATGAAAAACATTGAAAATGAAACCTACAGAATCAAGCCGGTCGAGGAGCTCCGCTTCACCGACGACTTTATGTTCTGCCGCGTAATGCAGAACCCAGATTTGTGCAGGGGCGTTATCGAGCGTCTACTTGGAATCAAGGTCAAAAGAATCGAATATCCTGAATTGCAAAAGGAAATCCGTCCGTACTACAGCGCACACGGAATCAGAATGGATGTCTATGTAAAGGATTCGGATAGAATCTTCGACATTGAAATGCAGACCACCATTCCAGACGATTTACCGCGCCGCATGCGTTACTATCAGAGCATGATAGACGTTGACTCCCTGATTTCCGGCTGCGAGTATGAAACTCTCAAGGAAAGCTACGTTATCTTTCTCTGCACAAAAGACCCGTTTAGGTTAGGTTTGCCAGTGTACACGTTCAGCACAACCTGCAAGGAAAAGAGAGATTTTACTCTAAATGACGGAGTCAACAAAATCTTCTTCAACGCAAGTGCGTTCGCCTCGGAAGAAAACCTTGAAATAAAGGGCTTCTTGGGTTATCTTTGTAACGGAAACCCTTCCGACAATTTCACAAAAGATATTGACCAGCGTGTCGAAAGGCTCAAAATCAACGAGATATTCAGGAGCGATTATATGATGGATGCACTGCCACTTCACGATGCAAGACGAGCCGGATTGAAAGAAGGTCGTGCTGAAGGCGAACGGAATACAAAACTTAAAACCGCAAAAAATCTTCTAAAAATGAATCTTGGAACTGTCGAGCAAATTGCAACCGCGACAACTCTACCTGTTGAAGAAGTTTTGAAACTTCAGAAGGAACTGTAAAAACTTCATAAAGCCGGATGTTTTGATCTGAAAAATATAAGAAACCATGGCATCCGGCTAAAATCGGTGTGGCTCGGAAAATTTATTCTTCCACAACTTTTTTTATTGCGTTCAGCAGTTCCGAATATTCTGTGAAAGCCGGGTACTGCGGGTAGTCTGCCTTGATTTTGTCTGTTGTGCGGAAGAGGAATCCTGCTTTTGAGGCTTGAATCATTCCCAGATCGTTAAACGAATCGCCGGAAGCAATTGTTTCAAATCCGCATGACTGCAATGCTTTGACTGTTGTGTATTTAGATTTTTCGCAGCGCATTTTGTAGCCTGTTATTTCTCCGCTTGGCGAAACTTCCAGCGTGTTGCAGAAAATTGTAGGAAGCCCAAGTTTCTTCATAAGAGGCGAGGCGAACTGCTCAAATGTGTCGCTTAAAATTATTGCCTGTGTAAAAGAGCGCAGCTCATCCAAGAATTCTTTTGCGCCTGGAAGCGGATCGATTTTTGCGATTGTATCTTGAATTTCTTTTAATCCAAGTCCGTGTTCCTTTAGAATGTTGATTCGGTATTTCATCAGTTTGTCGTAATCAGGTTCGTCGCGGGTTGTTTTTTTCAGTTCTGGAATTCTTGTGGCTTCTGCAAAAGCAATCCAAATTTCCGGCACAAGAACGCCTTCTAGGTCAAGACAAGTAATATACATTTTTTATTCCTTTTTATAGTTTGATTTTTCATAAGTATAGCGAAAAATATAAGTTTTCACTAGAATATTAATTGCTATGCCGCAAAAAAAACGTTCATCAACAAAAAAAAAGGTTGCTTCCAAAGTCCGAAGAAACAGCCGGAAATCTCCTCGTGGAAAAATCTATCTGCCATTGAACAGCGTTATAACTCTTTGTGCGGTCATTGTTGGTGTGTGCACAGTTTTGCTTTTCGCTTTTAGTCTTGCTGGAAAAAATGAAGATGTTCCGCGGCAGGTTTCTGTAAAAATTCAGCCAGAAAAAAAAGTTCCTTCCGCTCCAGTTTCTGTTCCAAAAGAAAAGTTGAATTCTAATTCAAAGGAAAATCAGGTTAAAAATCCAGAGCCAAAAACTGAAGTGAATAAAAAAACGGAAAAAATTGAAAAACCTGCTGAAAAAAAAGAACAGAATTCCGCAAACCCAAAAGTTGACTCAGATTCAATTGCAAAAAAAACAGCCAATATAATAGAAGAAAATAAAAAAAATGAAGAAAAAAGTTCCGCTTGGGATATTCCGGATTTTCCGCAGGCAAAAAACAATGCAAAACTTGTGTTCATTTTTGATGATGGCGGGCACAATATGCAGCAGCTTGAAAAATGCGTTACTCTTCCTTTTCCTGTTACGGTTGCGGTTCTTCCGCGTCTTGGTCATTCTGCGCAGGCCGCGGAGCGTGTAAGAAAATCCGGGAATGAGGTTATTCTTCACCAGCCGATGCAGTCCGTGAATCTGAACGTGAATCCTGGCGACGGCGCAATCACTCCTGGCATGGACGAGGAAAAAATCCGTTCAACGGTTCTTGCGAATATCTATGAGATTTGGCCGGTTTCCGGGCTGAACAACCATGAAGGTTCGCTTATAACAGCGGATGCAGAGAAAATCGCTACAGTTATGAAGATTTGCTCGCAGCAGGAAATTTATTTTTTGGACAGCCGGACAAATTCTGACTCAAAAGTGCGTTATGTTTCAAGCGTTATGGGTTATCCTTATTACGAGCGGAATATTTTTCTGGACAACACAAAAAACAGGAAAGATATTCTTGCAGAGATTGAAAAAGGCGTTGAATTTGCAAACAAGAACGGTGTTGCTATAATGATAGGACATGTTTGGTCTGCGGAAATTCTTCCTGGAATTCTTAGGGAAGTTTATCCGGTTCTTAACGCAAAAGGGTATAAATTTACCACAGTCTCAAATAGCGGTGCTCAAAAACGTGGTTAGGATGAATATAAATATAGAAGGTAAGATATGAAAGTTTTGGGAATTGAATCTAGTTGTGACGAAACTGCTGCGGCAATCGTTGAGGACGGACACAAAATCATAAGCAATGTTGTTGCGACGCAGATTCCTTTTCATCAGATATATAAAGGCGTTGTGCCGGAAATCGCAAGCCGTAAGCATGCTGAATGGATTCTTCCGGTTGTAAGGCAGGCTCTTGAGCAGGCTAATATGACTTTGGATGATATTGACGCTGTTGCCGCCACAAACCGGCCGGGGCTTATGGGTTCTCTTCTTGTTGGGCTTACGTTTGGAAAAACTCTTGCATGGGCGGCGAACAAGCCGTTTATCGCGGTGAACCACATGCTCGGGCACATGTATGCGGCTCATCTTCAGAATGATATTCCTTATCCGTACCTTGGACTTCTTGTTTCTGGCGGACATTCAATCATTGCAAAAGTGAACGGTTTTGATGATTTGGAGGTTCTTGGAACAACTGTTGATGATTCTGTTGGCGAGGCTTTTGATAAGGTTGCTAAATTCTATGGTCTTGGCTATCCGGGCGGAGTGATAGTTGACAACCTTGCAAAAAACGGCGATCCGAAGGCGGCTTCGTTTCCTGTTCCAAAGCTTGACGGCGAAGAGCACCGCTACGATATGTCGTTCAGCGGACTGAAGACGGCTGTAATCCACCAGTGCGATATGTTCTGGAACAAAGGCTATGAACATTCAAAAGAAAATATGTGCGCGGCTTTTCAGGAGACGGCGTGCAAAACTCTTATAAGCAGACTTTTCAGGGCGGTCGAGGACACTGGATTGAAAACAGTTGTGGCAGGCGGCGGAGTTGCGGCAAATTCAAGGCTTCGTGCGCTTTTGGCAGAACGGAAGGATTTGAACTGCATTTTTCCGCCTTTAAAACTTTGCGGCGACAATGGCGCGATGATTGCCGGCGTGGCTTATCACTTTTTGCAGCGCGGCGACCGTTCCGGCTGGGACACAACAGCCTGCGCAAGAATCCCTCAGTTCAAACGAGGATTGAAGAATTTTCAATAGAAGAATAATTGAATGAGCGGGAAGAAAAAGAAAGCGGCAACCGAGCTATTCGGAGCGATGGCAAGCAATTTTTGAAGAAAATTGCGCAGTCCGATACCTTGTTACGCTCCGCATGGCGAATTGACGCGCTTTTTCTGGTAGCTCATTCAATTTGTATGCAAATTTATTAAATTATTTATAGAAGAGAATTATGAAATTACAGAATCTTAATTATGGAATCGTCGGGCTAGGAATTATGGGCGGCTCGTTTGCAAAGTCAATCCGCGAGAATATTCTGAGCATGGCGGAATCAAAGGGAAAAATTTTTGCCTGCAATAGAAGCCAGGCTTGTATTCAGCAGGCACTTTCGGAAGGCGTTATAGACGAAGGTTTTTCAACAGAAAATGTTGGTGAAATGGTAAAAAAATGTGATGTGATTTTTATCTGCCTTTATCCGCATGCGACGTTGGATTTTCTTGTTCAGCATAAGAATGATTTCAAGAGCGGCTCGATTGTAACAGACATTTCCGGCGTGAAAGGAATCTTTGAAAAATCCTTGCCGGAAATTCTTCGCCCGGATGTTGATTTTATAATCGGGCATCCGATGGCAGGCGGTGAAAAGGAAGGATATGTGAATTCAAAGGCGGAATTTTTTGTGAACCACAATTATATTCTGATTCCACAAAGCTACAACAAGCCTGAAAATCTTGAGACAATGCGCGCGCTGATTACAGACATGGGATTTTCCAGAATCACAGAGACAACTTGCGAGACCCACGACTATAAAATCGGTTTCACAAGCCAGCTTTGCCACATAATTGCAAGTGCGTTGGTTGAGTCTGCCGAAGACCCGGAGATAACTGCTTTTGGCGGTGGAAGTTTTGAGGATTTAACCCGGATTGCAATGATAAATGCGCCGCTTTGGACTGAACTTTTTATCTCAAACAAAGAAAAACTGGTTCATCACATAGAAAATTTTGAAAAAATGATGGACGAATTCAAGTCTGCGATAAAAAACGAGGATTCTGAAAAGCTGAAAGCCCTTCTTTCGGACACGCGTGAAAAACGCCTAAGAATGGGTTCAATCCGCACTGTAAAAAAATAGCCGCAAGATTTGCAAAGATGGGCATTGGATTATTGAAAAACAACATAAAGCGTACTAAAATATAGATTATGACTATTGAAACGCTTGATAAGGCAATTAGACGGGTTCCGGATTTTCCAAAGCCGGGAATTCTTTTTTACGATATAACGGGCATTTTTACTCAGCCAGATGTATTTAAATTCTGCGTTGATAGAATGGTTGAAATCTATAAAGATAAGAAAATTGATGCGGTTGCCGGAATTGAATCGCGCGGATTTCTTTTTGCCGCTCCTTTTGCGGAACGAATGGGAATTCCGCTTGTTGTAATCAGAAAAAAGGGAAAACTGCCGGGAAAAACTTATTCCTGCGAATATGCGCTTGAGTACGGAACTGCTGTTATAGAGGCGCACAAGGCTGACATTCAGGCTGGAAAAAATTATCTTGTTGTTGACGATTTGATTGCAACCGGCGGAACTTTGACTGCCTCGAAAAATCTTATTGAGCAGGGCGGCGGAACTGTAAGCGACTTTTTTGGCGTTATCGGTCTGCCAGAATTGAAATTTGAAGAAAAACTTGCCCCTACGCGGGTTACAACTTTAATCAACTACAGTGGAAAATAAGGAAGAATTATGTCTGTATTACCAAAAAACTATAAACCTATTCTTGGTGTAAAAGAAACTGAACATGCGATTGTAAGCATAAAGGATTTTTTTCAGATTTCGCTTTCAACAGAATTGAATCTTACGCGAGTTACTGCTCCGCTTTTTGTTCCTGCGGGAACTGGTATAAATGATGACCTTAACGGCGTTGAAAAACCAGTTTCTTTTGCTGCAAAAGGAATCGGCGGCCAGAAAATGGAGATTGTGCAGTCGCTTGCAAAATGGAAAAGACTTAAGGTTACAGAACTTGGGCTAAAACCTGGATTTGGTATTTATACAGATATGAACGCAATCCGCCCGGATGAGGAGTTGGACGCGGTTCATTCTTTGTATGTTGACCAGTGGGACTGGTGCATGTGCATTGACGAAAAGGATCGCACAATTTTTTATCTTCAGGATATTGTAAAGAAGATTTACCGCACAATAAAACGCACGGAATTTTTCCTGTATGACCGCTATTCGGTGCTTGAACCGACTTTGCCGGAAAAAATAACTTTTGTTTACTCAGATGATTTGTGGCGTGAATATCCGAATCTTACTCCAAAAGAACGCGAAAATGCAGTCGCAAAAAAATACGGTGCAGTTTTTATTGCTGGAATCGGCGGAAAATTGCCGGACGGTTCAATTCATGATGGGCGCGCGCCAGACTATGATGACTGGATTAGCGATGCTGGAGACGGTCATGTTGGTTTGAACGGAGATATTATTGTATGGAATGAAACTCTTGGCCGTGCGTTCGAGCTTTCTTCAATGGGAATCCGCGTTAGTCCTGAAAGTTTAAAGCGTCAGCTTGCTGAACGTGGCTGCGAGGAGCGTGCGAAACTTCCGTTCCAGGAAAAACTTTTGAACGGTGAGCTTGCATTTACTTTGGGCGGTGGAATTGGTCAGTCGCGCCTTTGTATGTTCCTTTTGCGCAAGGCCCATATCTGCGAAGTTCAGGTAAGCGAATGGCCTGCCAGCGAACTTGAGGCTTGTGAAAAAGCTGGAATTCCAGTTCTTTAAGGAAATTTTCTGGAGCCGTTTTGGAAACTGTATTCAATTTAAAGTCTGGTGAAATAGAATTAAAGCTTTCTGAATGTGTAAAACAGGGCATGACAGAATTCAATCTTCATGATTCTGCTTATGCAAGTGACAAAAACAAGCTGATGGGATTTTTGCGCTATGTTGAGCAGAATGTTCCTGAACTTTTTGTTTCTGCTGTTGTAAATCCAGAGATTCTTGACATGGACATTTGCCGCCAGTGCATGAAAATCAATATTTCGCTGGAAATTCCGTTCCGCACCCAGAAAAACGGTCTTTTTGACAAGAAATTTTTTGCGCGCCGCGCCACAATGCTGAACAATTCCGAGCTTGTGTTTGGCGTTCAGCTTTTTTATGCGGAAAACAACAAGGATTCTTTAAAGGCGTTCAAAGACCGGCTTGATTTTACAATTGATCAGTTTCCGAACCATATTTCGTTTCCACAGACGGAAGATGCTGAAATGGCACAGACAGCGCGTGTTCAGCAGACTTTTAGCGCGGAAGAGATAAGGACCGCGCGGAATATTGCCTTTGCGTGCCGCACGTTTTATTCTTCCGGTAGGGCTGTTCCGTGGTTCAAGAGCATTTTGTGCGCCCTGCGGATTTCTCCCGCCGCATTTTTCAGCGATTTTGCCGAATGGCAGCGTTGCAACAACTGCGACTATAAATCAGGATTTGTGCCGGAAGATGCGAATCACCACGAAATTGAGAAAATGCAGCTGCTTTTTCTTCAGCAGAAATTTGAGGAAAAGAAAAAAAGCAATATGTTCACGGCCTGCAACGATATTGTCTGCATGAATGGAGCGTTGAGCCGGCTTGTTTCCGATGGAACGGAAAGTGTCCTTGAAACTGATTACGACCCGGAAGAAATTTTTGGTCCTGAAGCGATGGATTTGAACGCTTTTGTAAACGACCTTTGCATGGAACACTGCACAGTAAAGATTTTTCTGAACGAAGCTGGCGAGCCGGATTTTAAGGTTCTTTAAAGGTTTTTGCAATGATTTTGAATTTTTCAACTTCGGAAAAGGAACGGCTCGACGAATTTTTGCGGAAAAAACTTCCGGCGGCAATAAATGAAGAAAATGTGAGCAACTCAAAAATCCGGCGGCTTGTGATTGCCGGTGCGGTTTGCGTGAACGGAAGGCAAATTCGGCGGCCGGCGTTTGAATTGCATGGAAATTCAAGTATCACAGTGAATTACGAGAAGGAAAAATTCCTTTTTGAAAAGCAGCCGGACGACATAAAATTTGAGCTTTCTGAAAAAGATGTCCTTTTTGAGGACGAATTTTTAATCTGCGTGAACAAACCTGCGCTTTTTCCAACGGAAGAAACAGTTGTTGGCGGTGAAAAGCGCGATAATCTGCACGATGCGGTTGTGCGTTATTTATGGAAGAAAAATCCTGATTTAAGAAATCCTCCGTATGTGGGAATTATGCACCGGCTTGACCGCGAGACAAGCGGAATAATTCTTTTTACAAAGCAGCGTTCAGTCAATAAGGAAATCCAGCGGATGTTTGCGGAACATGATTTTACAAAAATTTATGTTGCGCTGTGCAGTGAGTTTCCTGAAAAAAAAGTTCCGAAAAAGGAATTCTCTGTTGAAATGTTTATGAACCGGATTAGTCCTAAAAGTCAGGCTGCAAAATGGGGCTCTGTTCCGGAAAAATTCGGCGGGCTTTATTCAAAAACTGATTTTTCTATATTGAAGGAAATTTCTTATGGCGGGGAACGTTGTCTTGTGGTTCAGGCAAATCTTTTTACCGGTCGGACGCATCAAATTCGGGTGCATTTGAGTTCTGTCGGGCTTCCGATTCTTGGCGATGTGCTTTACGGCGGAAAACCCGAAAAAAGGGTTATGCTTCATTCTGCGCGGCTTGAATTTAAGCATCCGGTTTCTGGAAAGATGATTTGCATTGAGTCTGAACCGGATTTTTTGTTGAATTAATTTTATTTTTTTGTTGACGAAGCATTTTATTTATGAGTATTTTTATATAAACAAGGTAGAAAAGGATTAAAGATGGCACAGGAAGAAGAAAAAAAAGCTGAAGATCAGAACGAAAAAGTAGAAAAAGAGGCTGAATCTTCGGACGCTTCTGATAAAAAGGAAGAAAAAACTGATGCAAAGCCTGAAGAAAGCAAAACTGAAGAAAAAGAACTTTCTCCGGAAGAACAAATTGCGGCTCTTGAAAAGCAGATTGAGGATTTGAAAAATCAGGCGCTTTACAAGGCTGCTGAAAATGACAACTGGCGCAAACGCATGATGCAGCAGAAAGATGAGGCTGTGGCTTACGCAAACGCTTCTCTTTTGGGGGATTTGCTTGACAGTCTTGATAATTTTGACAGAACGCTTGACGCTGCCAAGGACGCAAAAGATGCTAAGTCGATTGCGGACGGAATCAAGATGGTCAATAAGAATCTTGTAAGCATGCTTGAGTCTAAATATGGACTGAAAAGCTTTGGAAAGGAAGGTGATGAATTTAATCCAGAGGAGCACGAGGCGATTGGTCGCGTGGAAGATGAGGCTGCAAAAAGTGAAACTTTGAAGCAGGTTTATCTGAAAGGATATAAATTGAACGATAAAATCATTCGTCATGCGAAAGTTATGGTGAATGTTCCAAAAAATAAATAGGGTTTTAGGGCGTAGCCCTAGGCGAAAGGGTAGGGCGCAACGAAGTGCGAACGTAGGGAAAGACCTTTCCCCCTCCCTTCAAATTAGTAATTATTAAAGGAGCAATATATGTCTAAGATTATTGGTATCGACTTGGGTACAACAAACTCTTGTGTTTCTGTAATGGAAAACGGTGAGCCAGTTGTAATCCAGAATTCTGAGGGTGGTCGTACAACTCCATCTATTGTAGGTTTTACTGCAAAAGGAGACCGTGTTGTTGGTCAGCCTGCTAAAAACCAGATGGTAACAAATCCAAAGAACACAGTTTATTCAGCAAAACGTCTTATTGGTCATAAATTTGGCGAACTTCAGGGCGAGGCTACAAAGCTTCCTTATAAAGTTATTGATAACGGTGCTGATGTTCGTGTAGAAATTGAGCAGAATGGCGAAAAGAAACTGTATTCTCCACAGGAAATTTCTGCTTTTGTTCTTCAGAAGATGAAGAAGACTGCGGAAGATTATCTTGGCGAACCTGTTACAGAGGCTGTAATTACAGTTCCGGCTTACTTTAACGATGCTCAGCGTCAGGCTACAAAAGATGCTGGTAAGATTGCCGGTCTTGATGTAAAGCGAATCATCAACGAACCTACTGCTGCTGCTTTGGCTTTTGGTTTTAAGCAGGATCAGAACAAGGAAAAGACAATCGCTGTTTACGACCTTGGTGGTGGTACTTTTGATATTTCAATCCTTGAGCTTGCGGACGGTGTTTTTGAAGTAAAATCAACGAACGGTGATACTCAGCTTGGTGGCGATGACTGGGACCGCGCAATCATCAACTGGTTGCTCAAAGAATTCAAGAATGACACAGGAATCGATTTGAGCGGCGATCCAATGGCTATGCAGAGACTTAAGGAAGCTGCTGAAAACGCTAAGATTCAGCTTTCTAGTCAGACTTCAACAGATATAAATCTTCCATTTATTACTGCTGATGCTACAGGTCCAAAACACTTGCAGAAGACTTTGACACGTGCCCAGTTTGAGCAGATGACAGAAGATTTGTTTGAACGAACAAAAGAACCTTGCCGCAAGGCTTTGGCTGATGCTGGAATTACTGCTGACAAGATTGATGAAATCTTGCTTGTTGGTGGTTCTTCACGAATGCCAAAAGTTCAGGAAGTTGTAAAACAGATTTTCGGAAAGGAAGGTTCAAAAGCTGTAAACCCGGATGAAGCAGTTGCTATTGGTGCTGCAATTCAGGGCGGTGTATTGAAAGGTGATGTAAAAGATGTTCTTTTGCTTGATGTAACTCCACTTTCACTTGGTATTGAGACAATGGGTGGCGTTATGACAAAGCTTATCCCAAGAAATACAACAATTCCTACAAAGAAGAGCCAGGTTTTCTCTACTGCCGCTGATGGTCAGACTGCTGTATCAATCCACGTACTTCAGGGTGAGCGCGAAATGGCTAGCCAGAACCGTACACTTGGAAACTTTGACTTAGTAGGTATTCCGGCTGCTCCTCGTGGAGTTCCGCAGATTGAAGTTACATTCGACATCGATGCGAACGGTATTGTTCATGTTTCTGCAAAAGACTTGGGAACTGGAAAGGAACAGCACATTCAGATTACTTCTTCTTCTGGTTTGAGCGAAGACGAAATCAACAGAATGGTTAAGGATGCCGAGGCAAACGCTGCTGCCGACAAAGAGAAACGTGAGGCTGTAGACGCTAAAAATGAGGCTGATTCACTTGTATACCAGACTGAAAAGACTTTGAAAGAAGTTGGCGACAAGATTGGCGCTGCTGAAAAGCAGAAGATTGAAGATGCTTGCGCCGCTTTGAAAAAGGCTATTGAAGGCGGAAACACTGCTGACATCAAGGCTAAATCTGAAGAATTGAAGCAGGCTTCTTACAAGATGGCTGAAGAGATGTACAAACAGCAGGGTGCTCAGGGAGCTGCCGGTGCTGGAGCTCAGCCGGGTGCGGATGCTGGTAATGCAGGTGCAGACGCAAATGCAGGAAATGATTCAAAATTCAACAAAGGCAAAGCTGATGATGTTGATTTTGAAGTTCATGACGACAAATAGTTGGCGGCAACGCTCTGCATAAAGTTCTTTTAGGCTTTATTCGAAAATTGCAACTGCACAGGCGGTTGCAATTTTTATTTATACAGTGTTATATTTTATAAAAGGAAATACGAAATGGCAAAACGTGATTATTATGAAGTCTTAGGCCTTCAGAAAGGTGCTACAGAAGAAGAAATTAAAAAAGCTTACAGAAAACTTGCTATAAAATATCACCCGGACAGAAATCCTGGAGATAAGGAAGCGGAGGAAAAATTCCGCGAGGCGACTGAAGCTTATGAAGTTCTTTCTGACGAAAAAAAGCGTCCTTTGTATGATCAGTATGGTTTTGCCGGTGTAGACGGAATGGATCAAGGGGCGGGCGGTGCCCAGTATTCCCATGCGTTCCATGATTTCAGCGACCTTTTTGGCGGAATGGGCGGCGGTTTCGGCGACATTTTTGACAATATTTTTGGCGGTTCAGCCCGTTCTTCGTCTCGCAGAAGAGGCGGTCCTGCTGAAGGTGCAAGTTTGCGCTATGACCTTAATATTTCCTTTAAGGATGCTGTTTTCGGCACAAAGAGTGAGATTCACTTTAAGCATAACGAAACTTGCGAAGCCTGCCACGGTTCTGGATGTGCTGACGGCGCGACAAGAAAAACTTGTCCTACCTGTAACGGTATGGGGCAGGTAAGACGAAGCGCGGGATTTTTCTCTGTTCAGCAGACTTGCCCGGACTGTAACGGTTCTGGAACAAAAATAGACAAGCCTTGCCGCGAATGTAGCGGCCGTGGAGTTGTTGAAAAGGCTAAAAAGATTTCTTTTGCGATTCCTGCCGGTGTTGATGACGGAAAGCGGATTACAATTCCAAAAATGGGTGATGCCGGCGCAAATGGCGGACCTTCCGGAGATTTGGTTGTTATTCTTCATGTTGACAGCCATCCGTTCTTTGAGCGAAGCTCGCAGGATTTGTATTGCGCGATTCCTGTTTCATTTACACAGGCTACGCTTGGAGCAAGTATTTCTATTACCGCGCTTGACGGAAAACAGATTGACTTGAAGATTCCGGCTGGAACTGCTTCTGGAAAACTTTTAAGAATCCGTGGAGAAGGCGTTCCGTACACAGGAACTTCCAGAAGAGGCGACTTGTACGTAAAACTGATTGTCCGCATTCCGCAGAGAATTTCAGGCGCACAGAAAGATTTGCTCACAAAATATATGGAGCTTGAAAACCCGGTTTCTAATCCGCAGATGATTTCTCTTAGCGAGCTGGATAATTAAAAATAAAACAATACTTCTTTTTTTAGGCGAATTTGCCGATAGTGTGTTATAATTAAATGTAGAAAATTTGACACACTCGAGGTAAATATGTACAAGACTAAAAGACGGGTCATATATTTTATAATTAATGCCGCAGTATTGCTTCTTTCAGTAATAGTTTCGATTTTGATTGTCTTAAAAGATAATGATGGTCATTCGAGATTTGTTTATTTGGGAATTCCTGCGGTTATATTTCTTTCGTTCCTTACTGCTGGTTCTTCAATTCGTCGCCATGCAGACAAATATCTCCGCGTAAAAAACCTTGAGTCTGGTTATACGGCATACATCAATGAATTTATTGATGCGCTAAGATTCTGCTATTCTTTTGATGATTTCTACAAGCAGATTTCAGAAATTCTTGAGCTTCAGGCTGACTGCGCGGTTCTTTTTATTGACCGAGAGAAAAATTACGTTCTTTACAACAGTCCTGACAGAATTTCTTCCTATTATACAACGCGTGATGCGCTTGCAAACAATTTTCCGCTTGGCTGGAAAGACGGATTTTATTACCTCGGAAAGAATTTTGGTGTAGTTTCTTCTTACCATCAGGCGCGTGGTTTCTTTATTTGCTATCAGGGAAAGCAATTCTTTGTATTCAACAGATACACAATGCTTTTTGATACAGAAATCTATGCAAAACTTACGGAAGAATTTTACCGTTTTATTGAAAGAACAAAGATTATCTCGAATCTTTCTGAAATTTCTTCCCTTACAAAAGAGTGGGAACAGCTTGCTGAAACACAGGTTTCGTTTTTGCCGCACAATATCCCGAATATTCCTCACCTTAAGATTGCGACTTATTACCGTCCGCTGGTTAACGTTTCCGGCGACTATTATTCAATTCTTCCGATTGACAGTTCAAAGACTTTGCTTATGCTTGGAGACGTTTCTGGTAAAGGTCTTCCGGCTGCCCTTATTATGGGTCTGGTAATGAATACTGTAAAAATCATAGAAAACAAAGAAGATTTGGTTGGGCTTATTCAGGCGGTTGACAGCGCGATTAAGGGAATGCACCTTCAGGATAAATATACGGTTCTGTTCCTTGGAATTGTTGACACAGAAGAAATGAAAATTCGCTATATAAATGCGTCTATGTCTGACCCGATTGTTCTTTCGCGCGCGCCGGACGGCTACAGAATAAAGGAGCTTACTTCTAGTGCCAGCGTTGTTGGTATTATTGATATGGATGACGTTAAAGTGAATGAAATGCGTCTGTTCCGTGGAGACACAATCCTTCTTGCAACTGATGGTGTTTCTGAAGTTATGGATGATAATGGCGTTGAGCTTGGCGACACAGAGGAATATATTCAGACTTTAAAATCGAGTGCTGCAAAACAGCCTCAGCAGTTTGTTGAAGATATTGTTGATCTTATAATGCGTTATAATGGCGATAAAAGATTGCACGATGACGTTACTATGATGGTTGCGAAGGTAGGTTAATATGGTTTTGTTCGTTGTAATAAATTTAGTTCTTACACTTTTTTTCTTTTTTGAGACTTTTTACACAGACCGTTCCGGAAATGTTAGCGATAGTGGAACAGACCCGATTATTCCTAATATTCTTTTGATGGCAGTGAATGCCGGTTTATTCACGTTTTTTATTGCCACAGGCGGTTCGATTACTTCTTCTCTTTTTACAATTCTGATGAAGATTTGTTTCTTGATAGAAGCGTGTCTTCTTGTGAATATTTCAAACTGTCTTACTTATTACGCATGGAAATACACAAACACTTTGTCTTCAATTGGAAAAATGGTTCTTTACGCTTTTGCGTTGTGGATTGTGTTCTTTAAATTCAAGCAGATTTCTTTGAGCGATGAATTTGGAATCTCTATCCGCTCGGATTATCTTTTTTCCGGCGATGCAAGAAAATTCTTTCCGTGGACTTGGGAAACTGTCTATAATATGGTTTACCGCTATCTGATTCCTGCGTTTATGACCGTTGTTATGCTCTGCAAGACGGAATCTGTTGGAACAAAGCTTGATAAATTCAAAAGCTATATTTATGCGCTCGGAATTGCTTCAATGTGGGCGGCTGCATTGTTCCTGGAGGCTGTTATTCAGCGTTGCCCGGTTTATTCTTTGCTCCACAATATAATTTTTATTCCAGTTCTTGTAATCCTTCCGCTTGGCACAAAACTTTCTGCTGCGCCTTCTGGAAGAGGAACTCTTTCGTTTATTGTAAAATCTGTATTTATGTATATTCTGCCGGCTGGAATAATGGGACTGATTTTTATGGTTCTTTATCCGCTTCGCGCGCGCTACCCGGTTCTGTTTGTTCTTTGCGGATTTATAACTGCCGGTTGTGTACTTTATCTTGTTCAGGCAATCAATAAACTTATTTCAAAGTCGAAATTCGGACATTCTGCTGATTACGCTGTCGCTTTTGAAAAAGATTTGGCTTCAATTGACTATAACGGCGAAATGGACGCAATTGCGGACAATATGTTCCAGATTTTCAAGAACAACGCGGAATCTTCTTCTATGACTGTTTATATAAACGGAGGTAACGATTCTTTTGAGGTTGCATATTCTTCCACAGGAAAGGCGCACAAACTTGAAAACAAGGGAAAACTTTTTGAGGAACTTTTGAATTTAAAGAGAAATGTTGTTGTTGCCTCGCAGGTTGATTCTTCGCACGATTTTTCTAACATCAGAACCGAGCTTATGAAATTCTTTGCGGAAACAGAATCGGATGCGCTTTTTATATTGAATGAAGGCCGCGATGTTCACGGTTTGATTCTTCTTGGAATAAAGACCAGCAAAGACCATTACAAGGATTACGACTACACTGTATTTACAAAACTTTATTCATACTTTTTTGTATTCGGTTACTTTATGCGGAACATTTCCAACAAGGAAATCATTGGTACTGTAAACCGCGAGCTCCGTATGTCAAGCCAGATTATTACTTCTATTCAGGACAACATTGACAACGTAACAAATCCTAAGATGGATGCCGGTTGTATAATGGTTCCGGCGCATAATATTGGTGGTGAATTTGTTGACATGATTCGTCTTACGGATTCGCGCCATATGTTTGTTGTGGGCGACTTGAGCGGAAAAGGTATTGCCGCCTCAATGAATATGGTCATCCTTAAGGCGATTATCCGAGCATATCTTGCGGAAACTCATGACTTCAAGCAGCTTGTTGTAAAAGTAAACCGATTTATCCGTGACAATCTTCCGAAAGGAACTATTTTTGCCGGAACGTTTGCAATCATGAATTTTGACAACGACACACTTTATTATATCAACTGCGGAATTCCAGCAATGCTTTTGTACACTGAATCTTATAACAACGTAATTGAAATTCAGGGTGAAGGTCATATTCTTGGTTTCGTAAAAGATTTGTCTCCTTATGTTTCTGTAAAGCAAATCAAGCTAAACAAAAATGATATTGTTCTTGTCTGCACGGACGGTTTGATAGAGTCACATTCACTCCGCGGTGAAAAATTCGGAAAAGATCGCATCCAAAGATATATGGTTGCGAACGCAATGTATCCTGCAAGCCGCATGGCTCAATTTGAATATGATGAGCTGATGAAATTTATGTCTCACGAAATGGAAGATGACGTAAGTGTTCTGGTAATGAAATATCTTCAGTCTAACGCATCTGAAAAAGCTGAGGCAGAGGCAATAAAGAAAGATTTTGCAAAAACTATGGAAAATCTTGAAGCAACGGCTTCTGAGGTAGAGGATCTTGACTAAGGAGAATTTATGGAATTACTTACAGTTACAGAAAAAGATGGTACAGACTATAAACTTTACGAATTGAGCGGCGGTTTTAATGCTTATACGCTTGTTAATGTTGCCAGCAAAATCTACAGTTCAATTCAAAAGACAAATGTCGTTCTTGATATGGCGAACGTTACGGAACTTGATGCGGCTGCAATCGGAGTTATAATGGCGGCTCATAATGATTCGGAAGAAACTGGTAAGAAATTGTATCTGCTTTCGATTTCAAATGAAGTTGACCGCCAGCTTCTTGCCACAGGTTTTAAGGAAGAATTCAACATAATTTCTTCTGTTACGGAAGTCGCATAGAATCTATGAAAAAATGTTCCCCGGCGTGATTTCCGGGGATTTTTTTATTCTTCGTATTTTAGAATGTCGCCTGGCTGGCATTGCAGAATTCTGCAGATGGCTTCCAATGTGGAAAAACGGATTGCCGTAACCTTATTGTTTTTTAATTTGGAAAGATTCACGTTTGTGATTCCGATTTTTTCCGCAAGCTCATTAAGCGAAATCTTCTGTTCAAGCATTACCCGGTCAAGATGTAAAACAATTTTTCCCATTTTTATTCCTTAAACAAGCCCTTCAACTTCTTCTTCCAGTTTGATTCCGTATGCAAAAATCTCAGAAAAACAAATCATTGCGATTCCCATTGCAACTCCCACAATCTGAACGCTGGTTTCGCAGGAATCCACTCCAATCAAAAGCCGGGCAATCAGGCTCATTACAAAACCGATGAGTGGAATCATAATGCTGAAGATTCCGATTTCTCTGACCATCCGCACAACGTCTTTTTGAAACGGCGTTTTTCCCTTGCTGAACCATGTTTTGCCTTCGCAGGTTTTTATAATCAGATAAATATTCCTGAAAATCATTGCCATGCACGGCATTGTGAAAATTCCTGCAAAGACAAAAAGTTTTACTGCCGCAGAAATAAGGTTTCCATTCTTGTCGGCGATTGCGATTTCAAATCCGTTTGTGGCGATTGTTCCGTTTCCGACTGATTTAAGAAGGAAATTTCCGAATTTTTCAGGAATTACAAACGAAAGGACAGCCGCGGCAATCATTACCAGAAAGCTTAGAAAAAATAAGATTTCAAAAAATTTTGAAACGACCTTTGTGATTTTGTTGATATTTTTGTTGTTCATAAAAAAACTCCTATACTTTTATTTGTACAGGAGTTTTTATTGTTTGTCAATAAAATATTATCGTTTTTCGATAAAAAGATTATGTTTAACGATAATTATTTTACAACGAAATTAACAAGCTTATCTTTTACGATAACGCATTTTACAATTGTTTTTCCTTCAAGGAATTTTTTTGCATCTTCGTTGCTTTCTGCTGTAGAACGCAATGTTTCGTCTGAAGCACCCGGTTCTGCCTTGAATTTTCCGCGGAGTTTTCCGTTTATCATCACAACAATTGTTTTTTCTTCGTCTTTTGCAAAATCTTCGTTTACAGTTGGCCACTGGACATAAGCGATTGATTCCTTGTTTCCGAGTTTCTGCCAAAGTTCCTCGCCAAGATGCGGTGCGTACGGACTAAGAATTTTTACAAAATCCTGCCACATTGCCTTTGGAACTGAATCCAGCTTTGAAATTTCGTTTATAAAAATCATCATCTGGCTGATTGCCGTGTTGAAATTCAAAGTTGCTGTGTCTGCGGTGACTTTTTTTACGGTCTGCGCGAAAGTTTTTCGTGCGGAAACAAGTTTTTCGTCTGTAAGTTTTCCGGTGATGTCAATGTCGGAAAGAGGCTTTTCGCTTATTGCCCAGACTTTTTCAAGGAAGCGGTGGATTCCCACAATTCCCTGTGTTGACCACGGTTTTGACATTGTGAGCGGTCCCATAAACATTTCGTACATTCGCACTGAATCTGCGCCGTATTCTTTTACTTCATCATCAGGGTTTACAACATTTTTGAGCGATTTTGACATCTTTGCGACAATCTGCTCAAGTTTTTCGCCGGTTTTCTTTTCATAGAAATTGCCGTCATCGCGTTTTTCAACTTCGTCAACAGGAACAAGGGTCTTGTTTGCGCGCTGGAATGCGAATGAAGTTATCATTCCCTGGTTTACAAGCCGCTGGAACGGTTCTTTTGTTGAAACAACTCCCAAATCATAAAGAACTTTGTGCCAGAATCTTGCGTACAAAAGGTGAAGGACAGCGTGTTCTGCGCCTCCTATGTACAAGTCTACCGGCATCCAGTATTTTTCAGCCTGAGGCGAGCAGAACTGTTTGTCGTTGTGCGGGTCAAGGTATCGAAGATAATACCAGCATGAACCGCCCCACTGAGGCATTGTGTTTGTCTCGCGTTTTGCGTTTCCGCCACATTTTGGGCATTTGCAGTTTACCCAGGAATCAATCGCGGCAAGCGGAGATTCGCCCGTGCCTGTCGGCTGATAAGATTTTACATCTGGAAGGCGTAGAGGCAGTTCTTCCTCTGGAACAGGAACGGTTCCGCAAGTAGGGCAGTGAATCAAAGGAATTGGTTCGCCCCAGTAACGCTGACGGCTGAAAACCCAGTCGCGGAGCTTGTAGTTTATTGCCTTTTTGCCGATTTTCTTTTCTTCAAGGAATTCGAGCATTTTCGCAATTGCGTCTTTTTTGTTCAAACCGTTCAAAAATTCAGAATTAACGTGAACTCCATCTTCAGTCCATGCCTGTTTTTGAACATCAACTTCTGATTTTAAAACTTCAATGATTGGAAGGTTGAATTTCTTTGCAAAATCCCAGTCGCGTGTGTCGTGTGCCGGAACAGCCATGATTGCACCGGTTCCATAAGAAATCAGAACATAGTCCGCGATCCAAATTGGAATAAGTTTTCCGTTTACAGGATTGATTGCGTAGCTTCCGCTGAAAACGCCCGTCTTGTCTTTGTTCAAGTCTGTTCGCTCAAGGTCTGATTTTTTTGCGGCCGCTTCAATATATGCTTCAACGCTAGCTTTTTGTTCCGCAGTTGTGATTTCTGGAACGATTTTGTGCTCCGGGGAAACTACCATGTATGTTGCACCAAACAATGTGTCGCATCGGGTTGTGTAGACTGTAAGATTTTTGTCTGTCGGTTTTCCGTCCTTGTCTGCAACTGCAAATGTAACTTCCGCACCGGTTGATTTTCCAATCCAGTTGTGCTGCATAAGTTTTACGCTTTCCGGCCAGTCAAGCGAATCCAAATCTTTGTCAAGCCGGTCAGCATAGTCAGTGATTTTTAACATCCATTGACGGATTGTCTTGTGCGTTACCTGAGAATGGCAACGTTCGCAGCGGCCTTCTTTTACTTCTTCGTTTGCAAGACCTGTCTGGCAGGATGGGCACCAGTTGATTGGAGTCTGAGCCTCGTAAGCCAGTCCTTTTTTATAAAGCTGAAGGAAAATCCACTGGGTCCATTTGTAGTATTCCGGTTCGCAGGTTGAAACGCATCTGTCCCAGTCGTAGCTGAATCCAAGCGATTTTATCTGCTGTGTAAAATGCTTGATATTTTCATTCGTTGTGATTTTAGGGTGAGTTCCAGTTTTGATGGCGTAGTTTTCCGCTGGAAGCCCAAAAGCGTCGTATCCCATCGGATGAAGAACGTTGTAGCCATTCATGCGAAGGTAGCGGCTGTAAATGTCCGTTGCCGTGTAGCCTTCCGGGTGCCCAACGTGAAGTCCGGCTGCTGAAGGATACGGGAACATATCAAGAACATACATTCTTTTTTCTTTTGGATATTTTTCGTCTTCTGTAACTTTGAAAGTCTTGTTTTCGTTCCAAAATTTCTGCCATTTTGGTTCAATTTCGCTAAAAGGATATCTTGACATTTTATGACCTCTTGATGGCGGCGCAAAACCGCATTTCGTCTGCAAATTAAATATATTCTATTATAGTAAATTTTTTTTGTTGTTACAATGAAAGAAAAAATGTGTAGTCAACCATTTTAAACTGCGTTATAATTATCTGATGAAAAAAATTGTTTTGGGTTTGTGGCTTTTTTTTGCCGGCTTGTTTTGTTTTGCAAATGTTGAATTGACGGATTTTGAGTCAAAGATTATGACTGAAATCACGGATTTTAGATGGCGACTTGCATTGCTTGATGATTTTGAGAAAGTTGCGACAGCCTGCGACGAATTCAGTTCTTATGTTAATAGTCCTGAAATTTCTGCAAATTTGAGCGAGGAGATTCTTCTTTCTGCAAACAATATTTTGACGTGGGAAAAATACAATGCGCTCTACGAGATAAATCCAAAAAATAAGGAGCTGGAGCCGTTTTTGACCGCTCAATATAAAAAAATCCGCGCATATTTTAAATCGCATAAAAATGAAAAACACAACAAATGGCTTTATGTTACTGCTGGTGATATTTTGAGCAGCAGTCTTCAGTATCTGCCGCTTTCAACAGCGATGAACGAAGGTCTTACGATAAAAAAATATTACGACAAGGCGCTGGAAAATGACCCGGATTTTATTTTTTGCCTTATAAATATCGCGCAGTGGTATTTTCATGCGCCGGTTATAAGTGGCGGTGGAAAAGGCAAGGCGATGAAGGCGTTTCTGGCGGCGGAAAAAGCTGCAAAGTCAGATGCGGAACTTTATTACGCAAAATTGTTTCTTTCTCAGGCGTTTTTTGAGGACGGAAATAAAGAAAAGGCAGCTAAACTTCTTTCTGAGGCGGAAAATCTTTTGCCTGGCTCGCGCACTGTGAAATTCTACCGATTCTTGAACGAAAATGGATATTATTATTTTGAATATCCGGAGCACCGGGCAAAAATCAACGCAAAACTTGGTTTGTGATTTTAGTTTTGCGGAAAATTTGAAAAATCTAGTTAGGTTAAAATTGAAAATATGGGCGAAATGAATAAAAAAATCGTGCTTTTTGGTGAAATTATGCTTAGGCTAAAGCCTTTTGGAAAAGAAAGATTTTTTCAGAATCCGAATTTTGAGGCTGTTTTTGGCGGAAGCGAAGCGAATGTTGCGGTCAGCCTTTCGATTTTGGGAAGCTCCACAAGATTTATAACTGCGTTGCCAAAAAATGCGATTGGGGAAGGGGCAAAAAGGGCGTTGAATTATTATGGCGTTCAAGTTGCTGGTCCTGAAAAAAATGGTCGTCTTGGAATTTATTTTCTGGAGGATGGGGCGTGCCAGCGGCCAAGTCAGGTGATTTACGACCGCGCCGGAAGTTGTTTTTCTGTTTCTGCGCCGGATGAATACAACTGGGAAGAATATTTTTCGGATGCAAAATGGTTTCACGTTTCTGGAGTTTCTCCGGCAGTTTCTGAACCTGCGATGAATTCAGTTCTTGCGGCTGTCTCTTCTGCAAAAAAAATGGGTTGCACGGTTTCTGTTGATTTGAATTACCGTAAAAAACTCTGGCAGTACGGAAAAAAAGCCAGTGACGTTATGCGGATTTTGGCCCAAAAAGCTGATGTTCTGATTGCGAACGAGGAAGATATTCAGAATTGTCTTGGACTTCCGCTGAAAAATTTTACAACTCCGGCAGAATCTTACCGTCATCTTTGCGAGGATGTGAAAACCGAATTTCCGAATATAAAAATTGTCGCGGTTACATTGCGGCACAGTTACAGCGCGGACAGAAACGGCTGGTCTGCAGTTTTAAGCGGAAAATCTGGCTTTTACGAAAGCGCGCAGTATGACATAGAAAACATTGTGGAGCGGGTTGGAGCGGGCGACAGTTTTTCTGCCGGGCTGATTTACAGTCTTTCAGAATTTTCGGATGATTCTTTTGGCGAGGCAAGGGCATTGGATTTTGCTACGGCTGCAAGCTGCTTGAAACATTCAATTGCTGGTGATTTTAATCTTGCCACAAAAGATGAGATAGAAAATTTGATGAACGGCAACGGAACAGGAAGAATTCAACGATGAAAAAACAATTTTTGATGGACGAACTTATTGCTGAAGCTGGCGAGATTGCGGTTGTTCAGACAACTTTGCCAGCGGAAGCGGTTGTGATTGCAAAAAAACTTCTTGAAAAAGGCGTAAAGGCGATGGAAATCGCGTACCGCGACCTGGAAAATCTTGAAGGCTCTGATGAATGTATACGCGCGGTAAGGGATCAAGTTCCAGAAATTTTAGTCGGCGGCGCAACAATTACCTGCCCAAAACTGGCAAAGCGGGCGGTAAAAGCCGGTGCTCAATTTCTGCTAAGCGCGGGATTTAACTGCAAAACTGTAAAATATTGCGTAAGGCACAACATTCCGGTTTATCCGGGAATTGCAACTCCGGGCGAAATCGAAAAAGCCTTGGAGTTCGGGCTTTCTGTTCTAAAAATTTTCCCGGTTGAAATTCTTGGCGGAACAAAATATCTTGCCGCTTTAGCAGGACCATATCCTGAAGTGCGTTTTATAGTTTCAGGCGGCGTGAACCGCCAGAACTGCGCAGAATATAAAAATCAGAAAAATGTCGCGGCAGTAAGCGGCTCGTATCTTTGCAAATAGCTACTTGATATTCTTCTTGATAAAATCCGCCTTTAGATTCTTTAGTTCTTCTGTCAAAGAAACTTTGTAGATGTGCGGATTCAAAATCCTCTTGTAGCTTTCGTCAAGGCTTGCCAGCTGTTTCTGCATATTTTCGCGCGCAAGCCTTAGCTGTTCACCATCAGAAAGCCGTGGCTGAGTCCGTTTTCCGTCTTTAAGTTTGAGCTTAAGAAGAGGTTCAACTTTTGCGGCCTTGCAAGAAAACTGCCTGTAGTCAACCATCGGATGATAAAAACGGTATTCCTTTTCGGCCTCAATTTTTTCCGACTCAAGCGCAAGAATATCCGCAAGAGCCATTCCGTTTTCATCATAAAGACGGTAAACATTTTTTATTCCAGGATTTGTTGTTTTTGCCGGGTTATCGCTGAATTTCATCGCAGGAATCATTTTGTCTGTCGATTTGTCGTGTCTTGCGGCAAGCTTGTAAACGCCAGTGAAAGAAGATTCATTTCCGCCTGTAACCATGTGAGTTCCAACGCCCCAACTGTTTATCGGTGCACCATTTGCAACCAAAGTTGAGATGATTTCTTCCGTAAGTTCATTTGAAACAGAAATTTTTGCCTGCGGAAAACCCGCCCGGTCAAGTTCTTTTCTAACTTCTCTTGTAAGGTAGGAAATGTCGCCGGAATCAAGCCGCACGCCAAAATTGTAGCCTTTTGCAACAAGCTCGCCGCCGGCAATAATTGCGTTTTTTATTCCAGATTTTAAAGTGTCATAAGTGTCAATAAGAAAAACCGCATTTGTCGGGTAAATCTTTGCATATTCGCGGAAAGCCTCCAGCTCAGAAGAATGGCTCATAATCCACGAGTGCGCCATTGTTCCCATCGCAGGAATTCCGTAAAGTTTCGCCGCCAAAGTATTGCTTGTGCCAGCCGCGCCGCCAATGAACGCCGCTCTTGTCGCTCCCATCGCTCCATCCGGTCCCTGTGCGCGTCTTAAACCAAATTCCATAATCGGAGCACCTTTTGAAGCAAGATAAACGCGCGCAGTTTTTGTTGCAATCAGACTCTGAAAATTAACAAGATTCAAAATCAGTCCCTCAAGAATCTGCGCCTCAATAAGATTCGCATGGATTCTTACAAGCGGTTCCTGCGGAAAAATCACAGTTCCTTCATCCATCGTGTAAAGGTCGCCGGTAAATTTCCAGGTTTTCAGATATTCAAGAAAGCCATCCTCAAAAATTTTCTGACTTCTAAGATATTCAATGTCATCATCGTTAAAGCAAAATTCTGTAATCGCGTCCAAAAGCGGTTCGTTTCCAGCAAGAACAGAAAATCCGCCGTTAAAAGGATTTCGCCGGAAGAACATATCGAACACAACTTCCTGATTCATTCCTTCCTTCCAGTAGCCCTGAGCCATCGTCAGCTCATAAAAATCCGTAAAAAGTGCATTGCCGCTAAAATAATTTTTCATATAAACCTCGCAAAATAATTGTTAAGGATTTTTTCGAGGCTACCTCAAGCATCTTGTACGCAACCTGCACGTCCTACAACAAAAGTTTAACGGTATTTTTGCTTTTTGTCATCAATCAGAAGCACGCTGCTTCCGTGCGCGACCCGCTTTTACTGCAAGTCCTCATTCCGCACCGCTCCATTCCGGTCTTTCCGTGGCAATCGGGGCTAAGTTCCTCCTTAAAAATGCGAAAATCCACCGCGCCTCACGATTTTTACATTACCAGATGAACAATTGAAAAATCTGAATCAATAAAAAAATGCCGTAACGGAAGCGAAAAAGCAAAATTGGCGTAATTTGCCATTTTTTTGCCGCAGGCATAAAAGAAAACTGAAAATGAGCTTTGCGAATTGAAGTTTTCTTCCTAAAAAAAATTGCAACCATAGCCAATTTTGTTTTCCGCTGGAAGTGCAGGCATTTTTTTGTTAATGATTATTCAGTCTTTCTTGTATGGCCGCTTTGAATGTTTAAATGTAAAATCCGCGACTGTGTATGCGTCTATGAATTTGCTTCCGAACGCCTGAAATTTCCATTTTAGGCGCATTATTGCCGTCCGCTTTCCGGAAAACGCTTTTTTTAGGCAGTGGCGGACGGTTTTTTCAGAAGAAATTCCGTGCAGAACTTCTTTTCTTGCTCCGTTGGAAGCGACATTCGCAAATTCCGTGCTTACCGAGCCAGGGCAAAGCGCGCAAACATGGATTCCGCGCGGCTTTAGTTCCGCCGCAAGCGCAAGGCTAAAACTTAGCACAAAAGATTTTGTTGCGCCGTAAACCGCAAAATTCCCCAAAGGCGCAAAAGCCGCCATGCTCGCCGTGTTTATGATGTAGGAATTTTCATTCATATATGGAAGGGAATAGCCTGTTGTTCCTGTAAGAGCCGTACAGTTTGTCTCAATCATCTGCATTTCTTTTTCAACAGGAGTTTCTTCAAAAGGTCCGTAAGTTCCAAAGCCTGCGTTGTTCACAAGGACTGTAATCTCAAAATCGCCGGAAAGTTTTTCCTGCTCAAGAATTGAATCAAAGCGTTTTGTGCCGTCCGTTCCAGAAATATCAAGTTCAACAGCGCGTGGATTTGGCGCGCCTGCAATTTTTTTTATTTCCTCTGCAAGTTCGTTCAGTTTTTCTATTCTTCGGGCAACAAGCCAAATTTCGTCAATGCACAAATATTGATAATCTTTTGAAATCTGAAGCGCAAAATCTTTTCCCATTCCGCTGGATGCGCCTGTGATAATTGCAATTTTTTTCATGAGCAAATTATAGCACATTTGTGATATAATAGTAGAAAATTTGAGTTTTAATTATTGTGAAAAAAAATGTCTGAGCTATCAGTCAAAAGACAAGTTTGAGGCAGTTCTAAAAACTCAAATATTCTACTATTAAATTCAAGGAGCTTTATATGCGAAAAGATTTTGGGGCAAAACCGATGCTTTATCCTATGCCGGTTTTTATGATTGCAACTTATGATGAAAATGGAAATCCTGATTTAATGAATGCTGCCTGGGGCGGAATTGCTGATGACACAAAAATAAATATCTGTCTTAGCCCGGAGCATAAAACTGTAAAAAATATTCAGGCTGGAAGCGACTTTACCGTAAGTATGGCAACCGCAAAAACTGTTGCGGCATGCGATTACGTTGGAGTCGTTTCTGCAAACAATGAACCTGAAAAAATCAAAAAATCCGGTTTTCACTTTACAAAAAGCCAGAAGGTAAATGCACCGGTTGTTGAAGAGCTTCCTATGGTTCTTGAATGTAAAACAATCAGGTTTGATGTTGAGGAATGTCGTCTTTTGGGTGAAATTGTGAATGTTGCGGCTGACGAGTCGGTTCTTACAGACGGAAAAATTGACATAAAGAAACTTGACCCGATTACATACGACAGTGTGCATCATAAATATATCCGCCTTGGCGATGCGGTTGCAGACGCCTTTAAAATCGGGCTTACATTAAAATAAAAAGCAAAGTTGCAAATACACGATTCCTGGAATAGAATTATCATTATGGAAAAACTGACGTTCAAAAAAAATGGCTTGATTTATACAGATGACTTTAAAGTTGTTGTTGGAATAGACTCTGATTCAAAGGAATTTACCGGAACAGTTCCCAATGGAGTAACTTCTGTTGAAGAGGAGGCTTTTTCATGCTGCGACCTTAAGGAAATTTCTCTTCCAGATTCTGTGGAATATCTGGGAGCAAATCTTTTTTGCAACTGCACAGAACTTGAGTCTGTAAGGCTTCCGGCAAATTTAAAAATTCTTCCGCCTTTTTTGTTTTGTGGATGCAAATCCCTGAAAAAGGTGGAGATGCCTCTTGAAATACAGGATTTTTCAGAAGGACTTTTTGCGGAATGTGCTTCTTTGGAAGAAATTCCGTTCCGCGCTGGAATAAAGACTTTGCCGGAAAACGTCTTTGACTCATGTTCTGCCATAAAATCTTTGATAATTCCAGACAGCGTAACAAAAATCTGCGCAAATGCGATTGCCAACTGCGAGAACCTTGAGACAATCGTGCTTCCTGCAAAACTTGAAACTGTTGAAAAAGACTGGATTTCAAACTGCCCGAAACTAAAGCACATCCGCATAAGCGACGAAAATCCTTTTTTCAAGACTGACGAGGAAAACTGTGTGCTATACAAAATTGCTGACGGCGAAAAAATCCTTCTTGTTACGCTTGAAAACAAATCCGAGGAAAGTCTGCCGGGCTTCAAAGATCCTGACACAGAAAATTCAATTATCACTTTTGACGAAAACGAAGACGAAACTATGGACGATACAAATATTTTTAATCCTGAACCAGAAAATTCAGAAAATGATTCAGAAATGGACGCGCGCCTTGCAGAAATTCTTGGGCAAAACAAGATGTACGACGACGGCGATTTTTCAATAATGGATATTCCCCAGGCTTCGGAAGAAGAAATCGATTCAAATATCCTAAAATCAACCGAGCCGGAAGAAGAAAGATTTAGAAACGATTCGGCTGTTCAGTTTGAAGTTCCAGTTGAGGAGAAAAAAGTTCCCGAAGAAAATATGGAAGACAAACTGAAAGATATTCTTAGCCAGAATGTCGGGGATTTTTCTATAAATGACATTCCTGTTGCGTCGGAAGATGAACTTGCCGCGAACAAAATTCTTGAGTCGGCAAAAGCACCTGAGCCGCAGGATGAAACCGAGATTGATGAAGAAATTCCTCTTGCTTCTGAAAAATCTGAGCCAAATTCAAAGCTTGATGAAAAGAATTTTATGCATAATCTTGTTTTTGAGACTCAGAAAGTTCTTCAGCAGAACACAGGAATTGAAGGCGAGCCGCGGGTTCTTTTTGTTTTTGCAGAAAATCTTGTTTCAACTCCGCTTGGCGAAAAATTTTCTGTAAAGCTCCAGAAGTGTTGCACAAGGCTTGCAAAAATCCACAAATTCACAAGCATTTATTATTTTTATAACACGCGGCTTGAAAACGAGAAATTCCGAAATCAATTTATGGAATTCATTGCGGACAAAGATGTTCTTGTGGCTTGCGATGGCGCAAATCTTTACGATATTTCAGACAGGACAGTTGCTTTCTGCGGTTTTGTGAATATTTCTCTTGCAAAGGAAGATATTCTGCAGGAAATGAAGAATTCAAAAAATCCTGAGTGGAAGCCGCTTAAATTTATTATTCAAGATAATCTTGAGGAATAAGAAAAAAACTTCTATAATTTCGTAAAGGCAAAAAAAGTGAAAGGTTTGATTTGATTTATGGATGTCGCTACAGTAGAATGTCTTGTTCAGCTGGGATTTTCTCAGACTGAAGCTAAAGTTTATTGCACGATGGTTTCGGAAGAAAAGATGAACGGTTATCAGATTGCAAAAGCTCTGGGAACTTCACGTTCGTCGGTTTATGCCGCGCTGGAAAATCTTCTTGATAAAGGCGCGATTGTTTCGATTCCGGGGCAGACTAGCGAATATGCAGTGATTGAACCAATTCAGCTGATTGACAAAATTACTTCAAAATATAAAAAGAATGCTGAAGCGGCAAAAAATATGCTGGAGCAGCTTTCGCGGAAAAGGCGAGCCTCGAATTTCTTCTGCAATATTCAGGGAATGCAGAATCTTGTTGATGAAATGAAGGCGATGATTGATGCGGCTTCAAAGGAAATTCTTATAAATTCTTCAATGGATTTAAAGCCGATTGTTGAAAAATTGAAAGAGGCAAAGAAACGCGGTGTCAGGATTATTGTTTTCAGCTGGTTGAATCTTGAACTTTACGATTTGGACGTTGAATTTTACTGCAACGATGTAAGTTTTTCAAAATCTTGTGAAAAGCGGTTCATCATGGTTATTGACAACAATTCGTGCATTCTTTGCAGCAACGACAGGAACGAATTTATTCCGTACAAGGAAATTGTAAAAAATGATATGAATTTGCGTTCTTTGCTTACCGCGGAGGATAAGGATTTTATTGGAGTCCGAACGGATAACCGTTTGCTGGTGAATCTTATGGCGGAGCACATTCATTTTGACGTTTACTTGAACAAACTTCGAATAAAATATGGTGGCGAAGTAATAACTCCAGACATTTACGTTAATTCAATAATGGAAAATGGAGATTAATTTTTTAGCCGGGTGGGAAAATGGCATACGTAAAAAATCTTTTTGATCAGAATTTTATTCAATATGCGAGCTATGTTATCCGCGACAGGGCGATTCCTGAACTTGTTGACGGTTTAAAGCCTGTTCAGCGCAGAATTCTGCATACTCTTTTGGTTACTGATGATGGACGCTTCCACAAAGTTGCAGGAGTTGTTGGTGACTGCATGAAATTCCATCCGCACGGAGACGCTTCAATTTACACAGCTCTGGTGAATCTTGCAAACAAAGAGCTTTTTATCGACAAGCAGGGAAACTACGGAAATATTTTTACCGGGCATCCGGCGGCAGCTCCACGTTATATTGAATGTAGAATCCGACCGATTACAAAAGAAATTCTTGTTACAAATTCCGCGATTACAGAATATGTTGACAGCTACGATGGCAGAAACAAAGAGCCTGTTATGTTCCAGGCGAAACTTCCTGTTGTTCTTATAACCGGCGCGGAAGGAATTGCGGTCGGAATGAGCACGCAGATTATGAGCCACAACGTTCATGAAGTTATTGAGGCTGAAAAAAAATGTCTGAACGGCGAGGAATTCCAGCTTTTTCCAGATTTTCAGACAGGCGGGCTCATTGACTGCTCGGAATACAAAGACGGTCTTGGAAAACTTATAACCCGCGCAAAAATTGATTCTTCCGATGAAAAAAAGATTGTGATTACAGAACTTCCTTATGGTTCAACAACAGAATCTCTTATTGAATCAATTGAGAAAGCCGCGAAAAACGGAAAAGTAAAAATTGCCTCGATAAACGATTTTACAGCGCAGACCGTAAGCATTGAGATTAAGCTTCCGCGCGGAGTTTATGCAAAAGACGTTATTGACTCGCTTTATGCGTTCACTGACTGCGAAAAAACTGTCTACTGCAATCTTCTTGTAATAAAAGACAATATGCCGGTTCAGATGACGGTTACAGAAGTCATCAAATTCCATGCAAAGCAACTTGTGCGCGTGTTAAAGGAAGAACTTGAATACGAAAAACAGCAGCTTCTGGAAAAACTTCATCTTAGGACGCTTGAACGGATTTTTATTGAAGAGCGAATCTACAAAGAAATTGAGCAGATGAAAACCGAGGAGACTGTTATAAAAGCGGTAAAGAAAGGTTTTGTTCCATTCAAAGATGAACTTTTGCGCGATGTTACAGACGATGATGTTGATCATCTTTTAAAAATCCCGATTCGGCGCATTTCTTTATACGACATAAATAAAAACCGGAAAGAAGTTCAGGCAATCAATGCAAGAATCAAGGAAATCAACAAGCTTTTGAAGCACATTGTTGAATACGCAATCAGCTATCTGGACGGAATCGAAGGAAAACTTGATTCAAAAAATATAAAACGCCGCACCACCGTCACAAATATCAAGACTGTTGATGTGAAGTCAGTTGTCCGCCGCGACACGCCATTGAAATACAACGCAGATTCTGGTTATTTGGGAACAGCGGTTCCAGGCGGCGAGGAAATTATGAAAATCACGCCGTTTGACCGCATAATTTATGTTCGGAAAAGCGGAATTTATACAGTTACAGAAGCGCCTTCAAAAGTCTTTGTCGGTCCGGAACTCCGTTATTGCGGTTTTGCCGACAAGGATAGCCTTGCAAAAATTCTTTTCACAGTGATTTACCGAGATCCGAAAACTCAGTTTGTCTATGTAAAAAGATGCAAGGTCGGCGGTTACATAATGAACCGGGATTATTTTTTTGCGCCGGATGGAATGGAAGTTCTTTTTGTTGAAACTAAAAAGGATTTTAAATTCAAGTTGAATTATGTTAAAAAGCCAAAAATGAAGGTTTTAAAGGAATCGTTCAAGGCTTCGGATTTTTCGGAAAAAGGCGTAAAAGCTCAGGGCGTGCGTGTTGCCGCAAAAGAAGTTCAATCTGTTGAGCTGGAAAAATAAGTGAAAATTCTTACAAGACACGTTGAATCGGAATTTATTGTAAAAGGCTCAAAATTTCTTTCTGAACTTTTTCCATGTGAAAGTCAGGCGGACGCAAGAAATATTGTAAAATCGCAAAAAACAAAATATTCAGACTCAACTCATGTTGTTCATGCGTTTGTTCTTGGACTTTCCGGCGAAATTCTGGGAATGAGCGATGACGGCGAGCCTTCTGGAACGGCCGGGCGGTCTGCGCTGGATGTGCTTAAAGGTTATGGCTGCACGAATGTCGTTCTTACAATCACAAGATGGTTCGGCGGAACTTTGCTTGGAACTGGCGGTCTTGTAAAAGCGTATGGCGATGGCGCAAAACAGGTTCTTTTTGCGGCGGAAAATTTGTCTGCGTTTGAGGAATATGTTGAAAAAAAAGAGTTTTCGTTTGCGGCGGATTACACTTCTTATCAAGTGATAAAGCGGATTCTGGCAAATTTCAGCGTTTCTGATTTGACGGAAGAATTTGGAACGGACGTAAAAGTTTCCGGAAAAATAAAATCAGATGAGTTTGATTCGCTTTCCCGGAAAATAAAAGATATTTCGAACGGCAAAATTATTTTGTAAGAAGCACAATGTTCGGAATTTCAGATTTTGTGCTTTCACGCTTAAAAAGATATTTCAGCGGATGAATATCGAACGCGTTTATTGCCCAGCCGCCAACCTCATCAAGATTGATTATGTTCACGCTGACCGGATGCTGAATCGGAAGAATAACCGCCTCATCCAGCAAAAGTTGCTCAGCCTTTGCAAGAATTATGTTGTGGTTTTCATCCGTGTAAAGCGCGGCTTCGTCCAAAAGCTCATTGAATTTCCTGTTGTTCCAGCCTGTAACATTCATCGTGGAATTTCCGCGGAAAAGCTCCAGAAATGCCAGCGGATCTGCAAAATCGCCAATCCAGTTGTAGCTAAAAAGGTCCGCATCGGTTTCTTCTATTCTGTTCAGATATTCATATTCTGGAAAGAGAACTGTCTCAAGCTCAATTCCCAGCGCGTTCCAGGCATTTTTTAGAATTTCAGCTTTTTTTTTCATGTAATCCGTATCTGTTATCGCAAATCGGATTTTTATTTTCTGCTCTTCTGGAATTTCAAGTTCATTTCGGGCTTCCTTCATAAGAATTTTTGCCTCAAGATTGTCTGTAAAAGAATAACCTTCCACTTTCGGGTAGCCGTTCAGCGCATAAACCAGACTTTGCGCCTGAACATAAGTGTTCGCACGCAGCTCGTCCCACGGAGTCGCCTCCAGCAAAGCGCGCCGCAGGTTCAGATTGTTAAAAATTGAATTTTCTGTAAACTTGAAGAAAAAATATTGAGTCGCAAATTCCGCGCTCAGATGAATTGAATCTTTTGAAAGAAGCGTTTTTTCATCAAAAGAGCTTGCAATCCAGTCCACAGAACCGGTGTTGTATGCAAAAACGTTTTCCTTTTCATCATTTGAAAAAAGAATTGTGATTTTATCCGTCTTTGTGTTTTCAGAATCGTAATAATTCTGGTTTTTTTTCAGGATGATTTTGTTTTCGTCTTGTTCGTCAATGCAGAATGGACCGCTGTAAACGGAAAGGTCATCCGTGGTTACGGCAAAACTTGGCATGCACAAAATTTTTGGAAGGTGGGAAGCCGGAGTTTTCAGATGAAACGAGATTGTGTTTTCATCAAGCACGTAAATTCCGACATTTTCCGCGTCGCCTTTGTTTGTGCGGAATTCCTCCGCGCCCTGCACAATGTCCAGAAGTGAGGAAAAAGGCGCGCCCTGCGTTGATAAAAGTTTCAGGAAGCTGGAGCGGACTGTTTCTGCGGTGATTGGCTCTCCATCGCTGAATTTTATTCCTTCCCGGAGTTCAAAAGTCCACCGTTTTTTGTCGCGGGAAATTCTGTAGCTTTTTGCCATTGCGTAAACAGGCTCAAGCGTTATCGGGTCATAAGAAAAAAGCCCTTCGTAGAGTCCGGTTAAAATCTGCGCTTCCGCGGAATAATTTGCCGTGCGTGGATTCAGGTTGTAATCGTGTTTCGCTTCTATTATTACAAAATTTTTTTCTTCAGAAGAATTGCCGGAAATTTCGTCTTGCGAAAAATCTTCCTGCGCAAATAAAAATGCGCTTCCAAGCAAAAATGCCGCTAAAATTGTTTTTTTTGTGTTGAAAAAATTAAATTTCATCTTTTATTCCAAGTTTTTTCATCTGTTCCTGTTCTTCAATATAGCCAACATATTCAGAACGTTTTTGAATTGCCTTTACAATAATATTTTTTACGGAAATAAGGTCAATTTTCAGTCCTTTGATTTTGCTTCTGTCGTGCGTTTCCACATTTTGCTTGAAAAATTCATCCGCGGCAGTCAGAAGAGTGAGAATCTCCTGGTTTTCAGTTATGCTTTTGTTCAGATAATCCAGAATATTCTGCTCCGGATAATTTTTTATCTTTGAGAATTCTGCGCCGTAGACATTTGAAAGCGGCGTAAAAAATGCGGATTTTCTTGTTAAAGTTGAGATAAAGATATTCATGTCAACATTTCGGTGGCTTTTTGTGTCTTTTTTCTGGTCAATTATTATAAAATCGTAGACAAGTGGCGGTTCAGAGAGGTTAAACATTTTTCGTAGCGCTTTTATAATTTTCCGCAGAAAAGTGTTTTTCTGGTTTTCGATGATATTTACATTTGTCTGGATTTTTTCTGCAATTGTTGAATAAAGTTCTCCCAGCCCGGAAAGAATGTGCAGACATTCCAGAAGATATTGCTTGTAGTCAACCGAGACTTTTTTGCTTTTTTCAGTTTTTACGGCTATTGCAAGGCGCGAAATTGCCAGCTCCTGGAGTTTCTGGCGGTCTGGCGCAAGATCCTCGGCGGCGATTTCCTGAACAAGTTCCGTGTAATAAGGAATTTTTCCCAAGATTGAAGTAAGATTTTTCTTGATTTCCGCAATTTCATCAGCCTGGGATTTTCCGGCTTTTTCCTTGTTGAATTTCGGATGCTCGATAACATCGTGCCGGATTTGAACTTTATATGCCTCGCGCTGAAAAGTCATCAGATCTTTTAAGATTTCGTTGATTTCGTTGATGGCTTTTGCGCTTTTTGAGATTGAATCGTTTATCAGGCTCACTGTAAGTTGCGGCGCATTGTGCCGGACTTCCTGAATCAACGTTGCGAGCACGCGCGAATTCGGCCGCGAATTATTTATCGTCATATTGCTCCACTGGAACGCATTGTTCAGGTCAAGAAGTTTTTTTATTCGGGAAATATTTATGTAGTCAGTTGAAAATTTCACGTAAGTGCAGACGTAATCCAGCATGCTCTCATAATTTGAAAAACGTGAGCCCATTACAACAGAACGTTCGTTTTCAACAAAATGGGAATCGTCCGGGCTGGCGATTTCTGAGATTTTTATTTCAAGTTTGTACGGATCTGGAGTGATAAGGCTTCGTTTTATTAAAGTTTCGTAAATATTTTTTACACAAGTGTGAAGAAGCCGATAGTGTTCCAGCATTTTTGGCAATGATTCAGAATTTAGCCAGTCTGATTTTGCCTTTAGAGCCTCTTTTAGTTTGTCAGTGAATTTTAAGGAATCTGCCATATATTATTATTATCGTGCATTTTTTAGAAAAATCTACAATTTTATCAATAATTTAGAAGCGGGCTTTTATTCCTAGGGAAATCATTGCGGAATTCAAGCCGTTTCCTGAAAAAATTGAGCAAGGAAGATAAAATTTCAGTTCCGGTCCGGCTTTCAGCTGCTCTGTGAATTTGTAGAGATATGCGCAGTATGTGTCAATGAAAAGAAAATTCGCATCTTTCCAGAAATATCTGTTGATTTCAGAAACATCGTCCGAGGCAGTGTTTCCGTTGTATCCGGCATCGCTTCCGTGCACTGAATGGGAAAGAAGCGCAAATCGCGCTAAAATTGAAGGCCCGATTCCCGCGTCAATAAAATGTTTTTCCGATGGATTAAAAGTCAGTGCTGCTGGAAAATCAAGAAGAAACGAAAATGCTGTTGCCGTCCTGTTTTCAATTTCTGCGGGATACGCGCCGTTCTTGTTCCACAAATAATAGTTTGTAAAAAAAGAAAGCCGTGGCTGAAAAGAGATAAAAGTTTCCTTTGGAAAAATAATTCCAAAAGACATTGGATAAACAATCGGGGCTGGCGCGCTGTTTTTCGGGTTGTCCGTGTTCATAATCAGAGTTGGCTCAAAAGTTACTGTAAAATCCAAAGGTTTTGCCGCAAATGCCGAAATGCAGAATAATGAAAGAATAAAACAAAAAGGAAGAAGTTTTTTCATATTTTTACCAGTTGAATTCATTTTTATATAAAATTTCATTTAAGTCTACACAAATAAAACCGCTCCGGGCAATTGTATAGAAAGAATTTTCTTCCCAAGAGGCATATAAGCTCGTTCCTGAAATTGCAAATTCCTTGTAATAAAAACCGGAAGGCAATTTTGGAAGTTTCAAGGCGATATTTTTTCCGCGGTTTAAAATCCTGTTTTCAAAAAGCGCGCCGTTCAGATAAAAAGTTCCATCTGAAAAAAGGCAGGCTGCCCAAGTGTCGCTAAGGATTGCCGAGGCTTCAAGGTTTGAATTTTCCGCGCCGCTTCTGTTGTTCTCAAAAATTCGTGGCGTGTGCCCGGACGCGGTTTTTACTTTTACAGAATACGAAAAATTTTTCGGAAGGGAAGAAATCAGTTTTTTTATCCGTTCCGGTGCTTTTGAAAAATCTTGCGGGGATTTTGCGTTTCTGAATTCTTTTTCCGTTGTGCTTGTTACAAAAATTGAATTTTCAGCGGTTTTTGGCGAAATAGAAGTCAGCTCTGTTTTTGGCTGAAAAGTTAAATATGAGAAATTGATTTTTTCACTTCCGTTCCCGGAATCTTTTACGCTGCAAGTCCAAAATTGTCCGTCCCAGATAAAATCTGTGATTTCCGCGCTTGCCGGAAGCCCAAAATTTTCCACCGTAAGAATCGGATAGCATACATTTTGCTCCGTATTGAACTGAACAAGAAAAGTGTGCATTGAATTCTCCGGAAAATTCAACCGGTTAAAAAATGAATTCCTGTAAACTGAAAAAATCGGCGTGTCATTGTAAAAAACAAGATTTCCCTGCGTGGAATTTGAAAAAATTTCAGAATCTCGGTAAAGATTTATATTTTCCCCATCAAAAACCAGAATTCCTGTGCGGTTTACAACTGCAAATCCTTTTGGAACAGAGTCATTTTTTGAATCTTGAACTGAAATATCTGAAATTCTTGCGGCTTCTGTCCACGGCTTAAAAGGAATTTGCGGAACAGAAGAAATTCCTTCCGCTTTTTTTAAATTGCCATCTGAAAAATAGTACCAAGTGTGCTTGGCTTTTGTCTCGGTGATTTTTTGTTCATCGAATTTCTGCGTATTTTTTCTGCATGAAAAGAATATTGCGGAAAAAGCAATTATCGCGGCAATTTTTTTTGCGTTTGTTTTCATATTTAAAGTTTATATCGGTAAAGAATTTATCGCAAGTGAAAAACTTGAATTGCTTTCCGCTTCCACAGTGATTATTTTTGAATTCTCATAAAAAAGGAATTTATTGATTTTTTGTTTTGAAAGGATGAAGGATTCGTTTTTTGTTGAAAAATTCTGCGGAACATAATCTGAAAGAATTTTGTTTTGCGGAAATTCTGCAAAAAGTTCCGTAGCGTTGAAGGAACAAGTTTTTTTGAGAGAAAGTTTTGTTGCGGAAAAATTGCCGTTTTAAATTGAAAGTAAAATATTCTGCTGGTCCAAAAGCCACGGATTGTAAAAGATTGAGCTTTTTTCAGATTTTTCTTTTATTGTCTGCGAGAATTTTTGCCAGTTGAAGCGCGATGCATAATTTTCCGCCGTATTTTTTGAATTGTTCCGCGTTGAGGAAAGATAAAATTTTTTCAGGCAATCCGCGGAAAAGCCTCCTTCCCACGAAAATTCATTTTCAAACGGAAAAATCATTCCAGCCGGCTTAAAGAACTGAAATCCAGAAATTATTGGCCGCGCTGTAACAGAAACCGGCGCAGAACTGTCAGTTTCCAACGTTATTGTTTTTTTATCCGCGCTGACACTGAAATTTTCTGAACCGCTAGCCGTTGTTACAGTTATGTTCCAGGAATCGAGTTCTGGCAACCCGGAGAAATTTTCTGGCGGCCACTGCGGTAAAGAAATTTCTTTTGCTGATGAAATTTGCTGTGCGCAGGAAATATTTCCCGCAACCGCAACTGAACAAAAAAGCGTAAAAAACGCGTGTTGAATTTTTTTAATCTTCTGCATGACTTTATATCGCGCAAAAAATCAAAAAACGGAAATGAAACACAAAAATTTATCTGTTTTTTGCAATTTCTTTTTGGCAAAGCTGGTCGCAGATTTCGTTGTATTCAATTCCAGCGTGCCCTTTGACCCAGTTCCAGCTTACGTTCAGGGCGGAATTTAATTCGTCCAGCTGAATCCACAAATCCTGATTTTTTACCGGTTTCTTGTCCGCGGTTTTCCAGCCTTTGAGTTTCCAGTTTTTTATCCAGACAGTTATTCCGTTCTTTACGTATTGACTGTCGATGTTTAGCGTTACCGGGATTCCGCTGAATTCTTTTGTGTTTTTTACTATTGAAAGGGCATTTATTGCCGCGGTGAGTTCCATTCTGTTGTTTGTTGTATTTTTTTCGCCGCCGGAAAGCTGCCTTGCCTCGCCGTTGAAAATCACAACAACGCCCCAGCCACCAGGACCAGGATTTCCAGAGCATCCGCCGTCTGTGTAGATTATTACTTCGTTCATAGTTTTAGTGTAAAGAATAATTGAAATAAAATCTATAAAGAATCGCTAATAGGACTTATTACTATTTACATTTTAAAAAGTTGATGTATAATTAGCGTAGAAAGACTATTGAGAAAGAAATTGAATGAGCTTCCAGTCAAAAGTCAAGTATTGGCTATGGTGAAGTGTTTTTTGGGAAGAATTATCTGCGCTTTTCTTTCAGAAAATGCTCGATAATTCTTTTATGCCAT
>CAVBXG010000018.1:0-41881 GCA_963599585.1 bacterium | reverse complement strand
CGTGTTCCCGGCTTTAATTAATCTCTGCCATTTACACAAATTTTATGACAGGGTCTAAAATATTGTTATTTTGCTGTACGAACTACGCGGAAACCGCAGTAATTATCACGACAATACGTTGCTATAGAAGTTCGGTAAGAAATCTCAGCAAGAGCAGCAACGTCAATATAAGAACCACCTCTCTGACAACGTTTAGTTCCAGAAGATGGACCTGTTTTATCTGTATCTTTTGATATTGTTGAGCCCGAATCCCTCCAGTCCCAGCACCACTCACGTACATTTCCACTCATGTCGTAAAGTTTATATCCATTGGCTTTTTTTGCCTTCACCTCTCTTGTTCCTGTACCATCTGTGTTTTTATCATACCATGCAACTTCATCAATATTATTGCTGCCAGCATAAATATAACTTTTTCCACCACGTGCAGCCCATTCCCATTCAGCCTCTGTAGGTAAACGATAACCATCCGCAGAAAAATCACAAATTACAGCATCCCATATATCATCGTTATCACGAGGGACATAATCCCATTTTTCAGGGTCTGTTGAATCTTTTATTGAGTAGCAAGGGGTCAGATTTTCCTTAATAGATAGTTTATTGCAATATACAATTGCATCGTACCAACAGACACAATTAGCAGGATTATTTCCAACTGCATCTTCAGTAAGTTTGTTACCTTTTTTATCATAAGCAGATACAATGCTAGGATCAGATCCAATTATTGCCTTATATTCCGCCCTTGTTACAGGATGGTCACACATATAGAAAGCCTGAATTTCAATTTTCCGTCCATTTATGAAAACTTTTGATTCTGGAGTCCAACTTTCTGTTCCTGTAATTGACTTAGCAGGAATTTTTACAAAACCGCCTTCCAAAACCGTAGCATCATCACTATCAGAACTATCATCGCTAGACTCATCAATTACAAGTTCATCAACTTCATCAGGATTTTTAGGAACAGTCCTTAACCTCACAAAATCTACAGATTCATCATTGACTTTGAAATTAACAAGAGCACTTCCATTCGTAAGTTCCGCAACAATTGCCAGTTCATTTCCATCTTCATCCGCCCAGTTTATTTTTAAGCTGAACATCTCTTTACCGTCCACAAGGTCAACATTGTATCGTCCTGATTTGTATACATACCTTCCAGTAGCCGCCAATCTTGCCGATGCCTGAACCTCTGAACCTTCTTCCCAAACATAATAAGTCGCGGTGTCTTTTGTGTCGATTTTTAAAAAACTTTTGCCGTCTTTCGCTGAATAGATTTTTCCGACATATCCGGGCTGCGAATCACCTGAATCGCTGTCTTCTTTACAAGAAGTTATACCCCCCCCCCATCAAAATTGCCAAAAGCGCCAAAAGCACAGTTGATTTTGTAAAAACGTTGTTCATTTTTTCTCCTTTTCCCTTTTTTTACAAAGAGAATTATTTTGTTCAGTATAAAATTGAATTATTTCAAATGCAATCTTTTTCTTTAAAATTCCCAATATTTTACTTACATTTTACTGATTACAATTTTTTCATAACTTTCCCCATCCTTGCCCATCACCCTTTTTTATGTTAATATCAATTCGGTTTTGTAAATCCGCAGAGAATCCGTAATCCGAGGAAACTTCAATGATTACTTACTGGCAGCAACAGACAGGTGGAAAGCTTGTAAAAGTAAAAGAAGACGAAATTGACGCGCAGGCTAGAACTTGGGTTGACGCAAGAGTTGTAACCCGCGATGACGTTGAGCAGCTTCAGGAAAATTACGGAATCGACCCGGAACACATTCTTGATATTCTTGACCCGGATGAACTTTCCCGCCTTGAAGACGGCGACGACTACGTTCTTACAATTCTCAGGCTTCCGATTTTTGAACCATCCGCAGAAACGCCGTACTTTACAATTCCGCTCGGAATCATCCTGAAAGACAACGTAATCATCACAATCTGCTGGACGGACTGCGAAGTTCTTAGGGATTTTGCGACCGGCCGCGCAAAAGGAATCGTCCTTGCTGATTTTCCAGCATTCATCATGCGCATTATCGGGCGTTCAAACATAACGTTCCTGCGCTACCTTAAAGAAATCAACCGCCGCTCAACCGCAATCCAGAACGAGCTTCAGCTTTCAATCGAAAACAAGGAAATCATCCAGCTTCTCAGCCTTGAAAAATCCCTTGTGTACTTTACAACTTCCCTAAAAAGCAACCAGCTTCTTCTGGAAAAATTCCACAAGACAAAACTAATAAAACTCGACTACGACGACATGGACTGGCTTGAAGACGTGGAAATCGACAACAAGCAGGCGATTGAAATGGCGGACACATACCGAAACGTTCTTTTGGGCGTAACAGACGCGTTCGACAGCGTAATCTCAAACAACCTGAACGTCTACATGAAGCGTCTTTCAATCCTTAACATAATCATGATGGTTCCAACATTCATTACAAGTTTCTTCGGAATGAACGTTGACCTTCCTTTTGTAAAATACGGTCGTTTTTCAGTCTGGATTATCACCGCAATCTGCCTTGTCTCAATTTTTATAACAAACGTAATCCTTGGATTCTATGAGACAAAGTACCCGCGAAAACCAAAATATCAAAAAAAATCCGTAACACAAAAACGCAAGGAACGAAAAGCCGCCCGCCGCCTAAAATCAATAGAAGCCGCGCTGGAAGAATAAAAATAACTTGGGCGTTCCAGCACTCCGTGCTGTCGGGCTTTCCGTTACAATTCGCTGCGCTCATTTTCGCTACAATCCCTAACGCGGTCAGCAAATCAAGGAGAACTTATGAAAAACAAAATCCTATCCATAATTTTTTTGGCGATTTCCGTAGCCTGCTTTTCACAAAAAAACGAGCGTCCTGCGTTCAACGAGCTTGAGCTGGTAAAAATTCCTTCCGGAACTTACACAATCGGCGAGGATGTTCAGACTTACACAACAAAAAGAACCGTAAAATCATTTTTAATCAATAAATACGAAACGCCCTACACGCTATGGTTTCAAGTCAGAAAAGATTCAGAAAAAAACGGCTACAAATTCCAGAATCCCGGCCAGGAAGGCACTCGCGCACGCCGCGGAAAAGCCCCGTCTCAAAAAGGATTCGGGCAGCCAGTAACAATGATAAGCTGGCACGACGCAATTGTCTGGTGCAATGCGTTCAGCGAATACTGCGGTTTAACTCCGTGCTACACATACAATGGCGAAATCCTAAGAAATTCCGCGGACACGGCAAAATGCGACCTTGCAGAATGTGATTTCAACGCAAACGGATTCAGGCTACCAACAGAAGCGGAATGGGAATACGCCGCGCGCTGGTCAAAGAACGGACTTCAAAAAGGAAACAAGGCAAGCGGCGATTTTTCCACGAAAGATGAAAGCAAAACGTTGGAATACGCCTGGACAAACGAAAATGCGGACGCTTCAATGGCGGTAGGAACCGCTGGAACTCCATTTTCAGAAGATGCGCTTCCTTCACCGGGAACTGGAAACGCAAACGCCGCAGGTCTTTTTGATATGTCTGGAAATCTTCTGGAATTCTGCTGGGACTGGTTTGCGGATTACACTGAACAAAAGCAAAACGAGGTTGCCGCCGGTCCTGAATACGGAAGCCAGCGCGTTTGCCGCGGCGGAAGTTTTTCTGAATACACAGTTTTCTGCTTTGCGGCGGAACGCTACGGCTACGACGCAAACGAATGTTACGATTACATGGGATTCAGATTTGTCCAGAATTACACGGAATAACCTAAATTCCTGAATTTTTCAGCGCGGCTCTTTTATTTTTAGGGCTTGTGGCATAAAAATTTATCTCTGAATCTGTTTTATCTCCGCGTTCTTGACAGTCCAGTTTCCGTTCTGTTTTTCAACTTCAAGAATTCCGTAAGTTCCGTTCTCGCCAAAGCAGCCGGAATTCATTACAAGCGTGTTTCCGATTCTGTCTGTTCCAACGCCCTCGTGGATGTGTCCTGTTATAACGGCAAGCGGCTTTTTTTCTTCAATAAGAGCGCGGAATTTTTCAGAACCTGCATGAAGTTCTGGATTTACAGCGTCGCATTTTGTATCTTTTGGCGGATTGTGGCTTACAAGAATCACATTTGAATAATCGCCGTTAAATTCCTGCTGGTTCAAAATATCAAAATCAGAGACAAGCTCATCCTCTTCGCGTTCGTTTGGAGTTTTTCCGGTAAATTTGCTGCCGCCGCCAGAACCAACAATCGCGATTCCGCCTGTGTAATTCAAAATGCGCTCAGCGTTTATTCCAGCATCCTCAAGCTGCTCAATAAATTCAGGCTCATCGCAGTTTCCAAGGACCGCGTAGATTTCATCGTGTTTTTTTATAAGCGCGTCCAGAACCGGCTTTGAAGTCTCGGTCTTAAAACATTCGCAAAAATCGCCGGCAAAAATAACTGCATCCGCCGCCTTAAATTCTGAATCAAGCTTATCCAAATCTGCAACATTTCCATGAATGTCTGTCAAAATCAAAAATCTCATATAACTTCCTTTTTTCTGGCTTGCAGCCATCAAATCATTTTCATCGCGGCTTTCAGGGCATTCATCTGTTCTTCCGTGCCGATTGTTATGCGCACGTAGTCTTCTATTCCTTTTGTGCCAAAGTGGCGCACAAGAATTCCCTGCTTTTTTATTTCCTCGTAGACTTTTTCACCGCTGATTTTTGGATTTTTTGCCAGAACGAAATTTGTCTTTGAAGGAATAAAAATCCAGCCGTTTTCTTTTAGAAAATCCTGGAATTTTTCACGCTCAGCAACAACTTTTTTTGCACATTCGCAGTAATACGCCGGATTTTTGCAGGCTGTAATTCCTGCGCACTGGGCAACCGCGTCAATCGGAAAATGGTTCAAGCTGTTTTTTACGGTTGTAATATAATTCACAATTTCCGGGGAAGCCACAATGTAACCAAGTCGAAGCCCGGCGCCGCAAAGGCTTTTGCTGAATGTCCTTACAATAAGAAGATTCTTGAATTCTTCCAGCAGCGGAATACAGGATTCTCCGCCAAAATCGCAGTACGCCTCGTCCACAACAAAAATCTGGTCCGGGTCGGATTTTTTTAGCATTTCTCGGACTTCTTCCCGCTTCAGCCCGATTCCGCTCGGCGCGTTCGGATTTGCAAAAATCAGCCCGGAATTATTCTTTTTGGCACGCAGAAGCATTTCTTCCGTATCAAGCGACCAGTCTTTTTTCATAGGAACAATATCGGTCTGGATGTTGTAGAAACCTGCGTAAACCGGGTAAAAACTATAGGTAAATTCAGGAAGCACAAGCCTTTTTCCGCTGTCAAAAAAAGCATAGAAAACAAACGAAAGAACCTCGTCGCTTCCGTTTCCAGAATAAATCATATCAGGAGTTATCGCAAACGGAATTTTATCTTTTTCAGAAGGCTCTACATTTTCGCCGGAAACTTTCGCATTGCACAGAACGCCGCCTGTCTTGTTCAGCATTTCCGCAATCGCGGCATGAAGCTCAAGCGAGTCCGGATCTGGATAAAGCGCAAGCCGCATCGGATTATTTTTTACAAAATCAGAAACCGCATCCACAACATTTTTGCACGGCGGATAAGGATTTTCATTTGCATTGAGTTTTATGTAAACCCTGTCTTTTGGCTGCTCGCCTGGAACATAAGGGTGTAAATTTTTCATTCGTGTTGAAATCATAAGTTTTTTCCTTTTTTCTATTTTATTGCGATAAATGTTTTTATTCAATAAAACAAGCCGGATGAATTAATTTTTGCGCAAGCTCCTAAAACTTCTTGTGAATAAAATATTTTACGTTTATAATTAATTCTATGTCTACATCTGCAAATTTGGGAACGATTCTTAGGCAATACGCAAAAAAACAGGGATCGGCTTTCATCAATTTTAGAGAGTTTTGTGATTACTTAAAAAAATACGCTTCACGAAATCTGGAAGAGCAACCTGATTTGGTTCAATATCTTGAAGTTCCAGAATCGACTCTTTTAAAAGAACTGGAAGATTACCAAAACAAGCATGAAGTCTTTTTGATTCAGCAAAACGGCGGAAAAATCACAATTGCGTGCATAACGGCATATTCAATTTATTATGCGAACAAATACAAGGAAATCCTGTCAAATCCGCAGATTCCTTTTCCGTGCGTAAATGACCTTCCAAAGCAACTTCCGGCGGAAGCACTTGAAAAAAAATCGCTTGAAGACGCTGTAAAAGAATGGCAGGTAAAGCAGAATACAAAATCTCCAAAACTTTTCTGTATTCTTATGCCGCGCGATATTCCTTCTCTTCTTGTTCCAGAATGTGTTCCGATAAATTTTGTTACACGCGACGCAATGGCAAAAATCCGCAATATGCTCAAAAAAGATGAATATCACGATTATTTCCAGAAAAAAGTGCGCGTTGCGAATCCAAGCAAAGAAATTGCCGCACAGGCGTTTTTTACAAAATTTCTTCAGCATCCGGACACTTCTGACCAGACTTTTGATTTTTCAGGCGATGCGTTCTATTTCTGGAATCAGCTCTGTTATTTTATCCGCCTAGATTTTGAAAAAATAAAGGACCGCACAACAGAAGATACGAATGTCCTTCAGGCTGTCGCGGTTTCAGAAGTCTGGATGATGACTTTAAAGGAAAAAGCCTCAAAGCAGCAGAACAAAGAAAATGCGCTGAATGAACTTAGAGCCGCACTTGCACGGCCGCCGTATTTCTTTTCAATGGAAAGCATTTTAAAACTTAAGGATTCAAAAGGCGCTCTGCTTTACGGTCAATACGACGAGGAAGATTTAAAAGAATTTCTCCAGAAAATCACAACTGAATGTGAAAACAACGAGCTTCCGCAGGTTCTTGTGTTCAAGATTGAGACCGGTGCAAGATATTTTATCTACAAAACTAAGGTTTTTCCGCTTGTAATAAGGCTTGCAAACGAGGCGCACGACACAATCGAAAAACATCTTACAGACAAATGGTTTAAAATCCTAAGCAACTACGAAAAACTCCCGGAAATGCGCAGTGAGAAAGATTTTGAAAACTGCCTGAAAAAAGAGATTCACGACCTTTCGCCAGTTCTGTACGCTTTGCTGAACGCGAATTTTCTTACAATGCTCAACTATGAAAGCGACCACAATTCTTCTGAGCCGTCGTTCCACATTTTTTCGGGCGGAAAACTGGTTTCATATTCTGAACTTCTTATGCTGAAAAACACGGCAATTCTTGCAAACGCAAAAATGATGCTTCCGTTCTGGTACACAATTCCAGTTATATCGTGGCTCGCAAGCCTTTTTTCAAGAAAAAAACGTAAGCCAGCCCAAAACAAAATCGCCCAGAAAGAATTTACCGCAGATGATATTCCTGATGACGAGGAATTTCAGAAACCGACAAAATCCCTGAACAAAAAAGAAGCGATTCAGGCCGCCGCAAAAAATATCGCGGACGAACTTGTTCCTTCCGGTTCAACAATCGACAGGGAAATTAATTCGTACGGAAAAATCTGGAACAAGATGATTACAAAAGAGGCGCACAACAGCCTTGCAGAAGATGTGAATTGCCTGATCCGGGATTACACTCGTAAAATCATGCGCACAATTTCCGCACAGACATTTGACGAAAACAGACTGCGCTCGCTTGCAGAAGGACTTGTAAAAACCCCGAATATGCAAAAAATCAAAGAAGAAGAAGCACTTACAATCTACGTTGAACTCTACATGCTCCGGCTTCTTTCAAACGGATAAAAATAATAAAATAAATGTCGAGTTTTTTCTGAATTTATAAAATTTTTTTGTGATTCATTTCTTATTTTGAAAAGAAATTGCTATATATAAGTGACGGGCAAAAAACAAACCGTCGCTTTTTATAGCCGGCAAAAAGCAAATTGCATTCAAAATGAGGTATTTTTATGAATCAACTAAACTCGCTTATTATTGAAGGAAATGTAACCCGCGAACCAGAATTCAAGGAAACTGCGAATGGTCACAAAATCTGCAACATTCCTGTTGCGGTAAACCGTTTTTACAAGAATACGGACGGTGAAGGCGTTAATGAAGTTTCTTTCTTCAACATTGAAACTTTCGGAAAAATGGCTGAATCCTGCCAAAAAAATTGTGAAAAAGGCAGAGGAATCAGGGTTGTAGGACGGTTAAAGCAGAGCCGATGGACAAACAGCGAAGGCAAAACCGCCAGCAGAATCTCAATTATTGCAGAACACGTTGAATTTAAAAAACGCCTTACTTCTGAAACCACTGAAAATTCTTCTGAAGCAGCAAATTCATCTGCGGAAAAACTGGAAGCAATGAAAGAAGCAAATCAGGCTGCCGTTTCCGAGGAAATTCAGGAGCAGATTCCAGAAGAAGCAATTGCTTTTTAGGCGGAATCTGAAAAGGTGACATTCTAGTAGTTTTTGTTCTGTTTTTTCCTGCCAGCGCGGACAACTCCACCACGAGCTTTAGGCTTACGACTACCTCCCCTTGTTTGAGCCAATCTTGCGGCGGCAGCTCGTTCGTTGCTGGCTTTATATTCTTCAATCTGCTGAGGATTATAAAAACCATCTTTCCAGTTAAAGCGGTTCACTTCCGGGAAAGGCTGTTTTTTGAACAATGAGCTGCTTACATTCTTTATCTGACCTTTTGTAAGTTTTGTCTTTGAGAAATCCACCAGAATTTTCTTGAATCCCGCCTGTGAAAGGAATTCTGTCTTGTCAAGCAAAGAAAACGGAAGTTCAGGCATTACAAACGAACCATCATCAGAAGAAACAACCTTGAACATTCCATCTTCCTTGTCAGAAAAATATGTAAATCCGTAATCTTCTGGAAGTTTGAACCGAATCCTAAAAAGCGCAGGATAGGCAAACACAGGAACTAAAACTCTTGCGCGAACATTCAAGTCAAAAGTTGACTCAAGATTTTTTCTGGAATCTTCATACGGCATAACAAAAGCGCCAATATCCTGATTTTCAAAGAAAGAGACCGCCCATCTGTTGAAAGTGTAAAGGTAAGGTCCTGCTATAACGTGGACATTTTTTCCTTTTAACATCTGAATCTGGGCGATATTGTTCACAACAAAACTTGTATAGCCTTTTTCAATAAGATTCTCTAAATCCGCGCGAAGCTCCTCTTCTTTTGAAGCCGGACAATATGGATCAAGAGAAATATAAATCGCTTTTTTTGAAATTGGAAGAACTGTTTTTCCAGTCAGCAAGTCATATTTTGTGTCGCAGGTAAATTCTATAATGAGCCGAACCGGATGAAGAGCCTGCGCAAGGAACACATCATCAATTGTGGAAACCTGAACATAAATTCCTTCCGGAAAATAAGAAAGTTCCCGACCTTCTACTGGAGTCACATCAAGGAACGGAAGTTTTTCATCAGCCGGCTGCTTTCTGAATTTGCTCAAATCGCCCGGCAAAACTTTTGGATACCGCTTTGACATTGATTTTATCTGCAGAAGATAAACGCTGTCTCCAATCCTATGGCTAAGCGGAATATCTATCCAGCGGTGTCCGTCATCGTCAATCTCTACACTGCGGACTTTATGGCTCGTTCTGCCAGAATCATCTTTGCTGTGCAGGCGGATAGAATCGCCAGGATCCGGATCGTAGTTTCCACCGGCAAGCATTGCCATCTGAATCTTAAGGCTTGAAGGATCTGCATTTGGAGCCGCATTTTTTTTGACTTCCTCAATAAGACCGTCAGGTGCTTTTCTTACGCGGGAAACTGTTCCCAGATAAATTCCAGTTCCGCCAGCCTGATTCGGATTCAAAATCTTCGCACCGGCATTTTCAACACCGTCTTTTACATCCTTGAATCCGTACCAATAAGTTGTCTTTGAGCGGGCAAAATCCGAGGCGAGCATTCGTTTTCCGGTTGCAACAGCTCCTTTCCTGTCCTCTTTGTAATGGTCAATCACATAACGGTAAGCCGCGACAACGCTTCCAACGTACTCAGCACTCTTCATTCTTCCTTCAATCTTGAAAGAATTTATTCCCAAATCGCAAAGTTCTGGAATCTGCTCAATAAGCTGCAAATCGCAAGGAGAAAAATAATAGCCCTGTTTAATTCCCTCTGGATATTCCGCAGTATAATAACGGCGGCAAGCCTGGGCGCACATTCCGCGGTTCGCTGATTTTCCGCCCAAAAAACTTGAAAAAAGGCAAAGCCCGGATTCACTCACACAGAGCGCACCGTGAACAAACATTTCGATTTCAGCTTTTGTGTGTTCTTTTATATATTTTATTTCTTCAAGACCAAGTTCGCGGGCAACAACAACGCGCTTTAAACCTTCCTCATACAAAAGATTTGCCGCAGCCGCGCTTTCCACATTCATCTGTGTTGAAGCATGAAGTTCAAGGTTCGGAAAAAATTCCTGACACATACGAACAATTCCCAAATCCTGAACAATAAGACCATCGGGATGAATTCTATCGAGATACGCCAAAAATCTGTAAAGCCGCTCAGTCTCTTTTTCCTCACAAACGGTATTTACAGTAACATAAACTTTTTTTCCAAGACGATGAACCGCTCCAACAGCCGCCTCAAACTGGTTCCACGCAAAATTAGAAGTCCTAAGTCTTGCATTGAACGATTTCAAGCCAAGATATACAGCGTCAGCGCCTTCGCCAATAGCGGCGTCCAATGATTCAATATTACCCGCAGGTGCTAATAATTCACACATAACGAATAATTTAACACAGAAAAGCCAACTAGTCCATATTATAGAAGCAAAGATAAAAATGAAGGTTTTTGTCCAAAAAAACTATGTTTGCCTAATAAGCCACTTCTCCAGGAGTTTCTTTGCTGGTTGCAGTCATCCGCCAGCTTTCGGCAGAACATTCCTCCGCGATTCGTTCAATTGACTTGCTTGCGGTCAATTTGCTTAATTTTACCGCTCCCGCAATGCTGGAATCATTCCACTTTCCTGATTCCACAGCCATTTTCGCAGCATTTTTCATTTCATCAGTTTTCCACTCCACAGCGGCTTCATCAGCATAACAAACACTGTCAATAATCGAGCCATTCCCAGAATTCCTAAGCAAAATAACATCCATTTCATCGCCAAGCCGCGCATTTTCATTTTCCGCCCACAAGTCCCTCGCCTTGTCGCTAGAATATTTCGACTTCGACAAAGTCAAATCAGAACCAAGCTCGCTCACAGCAGAATCATCTTTTTTCCGCAAATGAACAATCACAATTTCACCACGAAAAACTTCCAGCGCAGGAAAAACAAAACTTTTCGCCGCACCGTCATAAGCACTGTAAAGTTCTAGCCCCGAAAGATTTCCATCGCTCAAAATCCTTAGCTCAACAAATTCGCATTTGTAATATTTTCCAGAAGATTTGCTTGCATATTTCGGATGAATTTCAGTAATCTCAATATCAGGAATTCTTCCATTAAATCCCAGCAACGGCAAACTGAAAGTCAAAGAATTTCCGATTTTATCAGAAACTTCTCCATAAAAACTATATTTTTCGCCAATCTGTAAATTCTCAGAAAAAACCACATCAACAAGACACAGACTTTCCTCGCTTTCCGAACATTCCACATTCACTTTTTCAACTGAAACCAGCGGATTCAGACTAAAGCCTTTTAAATCAACTTTCTGGTCAAAAACTATACGCGCCGAATTTTCCCCGGTAACATAAAAATCCTCAATTTTCGGACAAGAATAACTGTCGGCAACAAGAATAATTCCTTCTTCCGTAGCCTTGCACGAAACAGGACCACAAACAGCAATCACAATTCCAGAAATCAGAAACGCTTTCAGCAAAATCCACACAAAACCAGGAACTTTCTTCATTTTTTTGAACATAAAACCTCCAGAAAAAAAATCGGATTTAACTCAAATTCTTTTTCATAGTATTTATCGCAAAAAAATATCCAGAACGGAAATGAATCACAATTTTTTTTGGAAAAAACTGCAATATCTCAACCCTGAAAATAAAAAAAACACTGGAATCAACGAAACCAGTGGATGGAGGTAAAATATGACAAAAAGATCATTTGAACAGCGTGCTTGCGCCTCAAAGATTATTTTGCATCAATGTAAAGGTCGGCGCTTTCTGAAGAACCGGAAATTTCAACAGAATCTTTCGCGCCTTCATCTGAATCAAGATTTTCCTCAGATTTTTCAGGTTCTGCAAGATTTGTAAAAAAATCATTGTTCAGTCTTGCAGTTTCAATCATATAGCGGATATTTATTCCAGTTTTGTCTTCCATTGTTTTTTCAACAATAAAAACAAGATTTTTTCCGGTCTTGTCGCATACAATCCGCTCAATTTTATAATTTTTTACGCCTTTTCTTGTAATTCCAGGATTTCCGATTGTCTGACGCGCAAGAACATTTCCTTTTGAATCCTGTTTTTCAAGGTTTATATAAAAAGATGACTTTACGTTGAGTCCTTCACCGCTAACAGAAGGAACAAGATTCACGTGATAATAAGCCTGGTCATCGCTGACAGAACTGATAAAATCCTTGAATTCAATCTTGTCCGTTCCAGATTTTTTTTCTTCCTCGCGGATATACAGAATCTGATTCGGGCTATTCTGTGCGCAGTTATATTTTTTTATTGAAAGATAGTTTTTTCCCGCAAGCGATTCGTAAACTTCTTTTCCTGTCTTATCAAATGTAACCGCAGAAGGTTTTACCTTGTAAACTTCATTGTCAACATAGTCATTTTTTAGAACATCAACTGTGTAAATTTCAGCCCAGCCTTGAAATTTCTTGTCAATTTTTCCGTATTGACCAAAAATATAATAATTTCCATCCGCAGAAAAACCATTGTCAACAAGAACCGCAGAATCGCCGGCAAAAGAAGCAAACGCCGCAACAATTCCAAGCATCCCACAAACTATTAACTTTTTCATAGTTCCCCCAAGAAAAGCTGCTATAAAATCAACATTTCTAAAATTCTCTACATATTGATTTTCGGTAATTAAAACCAACTCTTTACTAATATTTGCTTAAAGGTTAATATTTTTTCAGATGAAAATAAAAACCAGAAACATAATTTTTAGCGGCTTGATGTTCATTTCTCTTCTTACGCTTGTAGGATACGGAATTTTTTTTGGGATAAAACTTTACACAACAGGAATCTCCTTGCCGGAAAACATTCCTGCATCTTATCCAAAAGGATTTTTTCTTACTGAATGTAATATTTACGCAGTTGTCGCAAGCATTTTTCTTCTATTAATATATGATTTTGCGTTTCTTGTATTCATCAATGTTGAGTTTGAAAAAACCCAGTCAACTGAGATAATATATTTTGTGATGTTTCTTTTTGCGGTTTTCATGGAACATTACCGGCTTATGACGCCATTTTTTAATCTGTGGGAAAACGTAAATTCGCTTGAGATTTTTATAACAAACACTTTGATTTTAGGAAGAACAGTCGCGCCGCTAAGCTTATTGTTCTCCGTGATTTACAGCAATTCAGAAAGTCGGCAATACACTGAACAGACGTTGATTGGAATTGTTGTTTTTTCACTTTTTATTGCAAAACTTGTTCCTGTAAACACAAATCTTGTTCTTCCAATCGGTGCCTTAAGAATCGGATTTGGAAAAATGATTTATTTTATGCTGCTGATTGTTTTTATTGTGGCAATAATTTCCCAGTTTATAAAAAAGACTTTAAATCATAGCAGCCCGAAACTTCTTGTAAGCTTTATTTTTCTGATTATCGGATATTTTATAATGATTCAATCCTACAGCATTCTTACAACAATTTTGGGAACTGTTCCGCTTTATGCTGGAACATACAATTATTTAAGAGCACTCCACAGCCAGTATCTTTGGAACTAAAACTAAAAAAGAAGATACTGCGCAAGTCCGCCAATCACAATTGGAATCACAATGTTGTCAAAATCTGTCATAGGAATTATTTCTACAATCATTGCAACAAACGCAAGAATCAACGAAACCAGAGCATTTTTTCCAACGCAGAATGAAGAAATAAAAACCGCATAAAAACACGCAAGACTTCCGGCGGCGGTTTTTCCTTTTGTGAACGGAATATGGATTCGCCCGATAAGTTTTCCAACAAGACTTGCAAGTCCATCCCCAAACGCAAGCGCGTAAATTCCAATTCTTGCGGCTTCCGGCTTCCACAAAAGTGCGGCGGCAATAATTCCAACGACCAAAGTTACAGGACCAAGCACAAATTTATTCTCATCGCGTTTTCTTGCCGCAATTGAAGTGATTTTTGAGACAATTGGAACATTTATTCCCTTCAATCTTACAAATTCTGTAAAAGAATAAAAAATCAGCGCGGCAAACAAAAGCGCAAGAACCGGTTTGTATGCAAAACCCAGCAAAGTTGGAATAAATGCGCTGCACAAATGAATCGATTTTCTGAAAACTTCCTTGAAAATGCTGATTCTATATTGCTTTATTAAAATTCCTTTCTGAAAATCATTGTCGTTCACTGGCTCAATCCTTTTTCAACAGTCAATGTCCGCGGCAATTCTGTGTAAATCGCAGGCTCGTAATCTGGCATTGGATTTGTAACATATTTTAAATTCTGCTCGGCAAGATTGCTGCCGCCAAGCCGAACCATAGTCTTCTGATTTCTTGTCAAAGCATCCCATGCGCGCATTGATTCCTGCAATTTTACCATTGATTTTGCGTTCATCGCGCTGCTTCCTGTGCGTTTTGCAAGCCGGTACAAAGTTACTCCCAGATTATTGGAAGCCTTTAAATATGTCTCAACAAGCTCATTCTCATCTTTTCTGGACTGTGGAAAAAGAACGCCGTGCTGCTCGCGGTAACTGTCAATCTGGTCGATAAGACGTTCATAATATCCTTCAGCCGCAAAATTATCGTTCCGCAAAGAAAGCGTATTTCCCATTGCAAGCAAAAGGCTCTGGTCGTCCGCATAATCTTCGGCAGTTTTCATAAAAGAACCGACCGCCTCTGAATAATTTTTCCTTGAATACTGGATGTACCCGATTTTATAACGGATTTTTCCATTATCAAAATCTGTGTTTACCGCATCCTGATAGTTCTGCAGCGCGTTGTCGTAATTTCCAGAAATAAAATATTCAATATCACCCATGTCGGCATAAAGATTTCCAACTTTGCTGTTGCCTTCAAGTCCGCTGGAAACATTTGCGTTTGTAAAAAGAGTGATTCCATCCGTAAATGATTCCATCGCCTTAAGATATTCTTTCTCATCTGTGTAAATTTCGCCCAAAAGACGATAGGAATCTATGTTTTTATAATACTCCTTCTTTTTGACAATATTTGCCTTGTCAAAGAATGAGATTGACCGCTGCAAAGTTTTTTCCGCATTCTCCGCATTGTTTGTGTTTATGTAATAACGCCCAAGATTATAATAAGCGACAGGATTTGAACCATCCGTCTGAACCGCACGCACAAGCATTTTTTTCACATCTTCAATCTTTGTACGAAAATATTCATCAGATGGAGGAAGCGAGCCGTAAAGTTTATCCAGACAATATCCGCTGAGTTCCGTCCAGTCCTGCGGCTCAAGCGATTTTGGCCGCGGAAAGAAGCGTTCCTTCAAGTTCAAGACTTCCTTCAGATTGTCAGTGCGGATGTAATAACGCATCATACGCGCCATATATTTGTCCGTAGATCCATAAAGCTGAACCAGCTCCGCATAACGCTTTAAAGCCTCATCATATTTTTCTGGATTTTTTTCGTCTGCCCAGTCAAGATAATTGTCGCCGAGCATTAAAATTCCATCGGCATCGTTTATATGATGGTCAAGGACATCCCGCAAAAGAATTTCCTCTGCTTTTTCATAATTCGCAAGTTCTTTTGATTCCATTTCGGCATATTCAAGTCCGGCAGTCTTATCAAAATTAAAGCAATAAAGAATATTTTTGTACATCTGCTCCGCGCGGATAAACTGCTTGTGGTCTTTGTAGCCATGCGCATATTTAAAGAACCATTTTTTTATCAGCTGATATTTTGTCGCTTCTGAAAATTTTGTCTCCGACTGCGGAAAATTCTCAGATTCAAGCAATTTGTAGCCCTGGCTGTACAATGATGAGGCACGCGCCGGACGGTAAATAAAATATTTTGTAAACTGGAACATAAAAAAGCAGACAATAAGCGCCGCAAAAGAAATAATCGCTCCAGGAATAATCTTATTGCTAAGCTGATACTGAAAAGACGACTTGTACGCCTCATATTCCTCTGCAGTCCGGCGTTCAAAATCGCGGGGAACAGGAATCGCGATGTCGAGCATTTTTTCAAGCTCTGAGGCAAGCTGGCGCGCGGAAACTTTTTTTAGGACTTTCTGGATGATTTCAAATTCAGCTTCGTCCGTAAATTCATTTTTTACAATAAGTTCCTCGACCGCCATCCGGACATTCAGCGGATAAGACGAAAGATTTTTCAGGAATTTTTTGTACTGCTCGTCAGACAAAGTGTTCGGAGGAAGCTCTCCTTCCGGCTCTTTGTGAGTTTTTTCCGCATTTGAAACCTTGAATTTGCCGTTTTTATTTACATCAACAGTCTGGACATCTGAAAATCCGGGAATTTCAAAATCGCTGCTTTCCGAAGAAAAATCTCCAGAATTTCCAAGCTCGAAATTTCCTTTTTCCAAAGCACTGTCTGTATCTGGAATTCCAAAATCAAGCCCTTCCATTTCAGAAGTGTCAAATTTTTCAGTCGGAGCTTGTTCCTGAAATCCATCGTCAGAATTTTCCGGGTCAGAATCTGTGTCGTTCAAATCAAAATTGAAGTCTGAAGGAAAATCATCGCTTCCAGAAAAATTTTCATCATCCGCAGCGAATTGTTCCGTTCCAAGCGGTTCTTTTTCATTATTCTGCTCATCAGAAGAAACTTTTTCCCCTGAATTTTCGTTCTCATCGGTTTTTGGCGCAAAATCATTTTCCGTAATCGAATCTGGAAGCCCTTCTCCCATATCAATCGCATTTCCGTCAAAATCAAAATCTTTATTGTCTGAGTCCGGCGCAGAAAAATCTGAATCCGCATCGCTCTCAGGAAATGAAAAATCAAAATCAGAGCCAAAATTGTCAGCAAGTTTTTCCGCATCCGAAACGCTTTCCGTCTGATTCTGCGAATCCTGTTTTTCTGTTTCATCCTCTGAATTTTCAGTTTTCTTGTCAGAAGATTCCTCATTCATTTCCGGCACAGAAAAATCTACATCCGGCAAATCAAAATCGTCAAAAGATTCATCATTCTTGTTTTCAGTTTCTGGCTGAGGTTCTGGTTCTTCTGCGTTTTCTGTCTTTTCAGAATTTTCAAGATTTTCAGTGTTTTCTGTAGTTTCAGGTTCTGCCGAAAAATCCGGGGAATCAATATCAAGGTCTGCAATATCCTGAAAGTCAGAATTCTTAAAATTTTCCTCAACATCAAGATTTTCAGGGGATTCAGAATTTTCCTGCGCGCTGTTTTCTTCAGAAATTCCGCTCGCCTGGGCAATCAGCTCATCAACAGATTTTTCTTTTTGAGCGGAAGAATTTTCAGTTCCAGAATCAAAGTTCGGCTCATCCTGCGGTTTTGGCTCTGCGACAGGTTCTGATTCGGGAATATTTTCAACTTCCTGAAGAGTTTCCAAATCATCATCAGGATTTTCATCCTCGGTCAAAGCTGAATCATCTTTTCCCTGAGTTCCATCAAAACCTTCGCCGCCCAAAAGATCTTCCAGGCTAAGGTCCGCAATCTCTGGTTCTTTTTCAGGCTCAGCTTCTTTTGGCTCTTCCGGCGCAGACTGCTGAACTGGCTCGTCAAACATCGAAAGGTCGGGCACAGAATCGCCGCCGTCACCAGAAATAATTGTAGAAATATCCGGAACAGAAAGATTTATCTGCGGTGCAGCACCTGAATCAGCATTTTTTTGTTCCGCAGAAGGATTTTCAGTTCCCATAATATCCGAAAAATCTTCCGGAACATTTTCAGGCTGATTTTCAGAAGCAATATTTTCAACTGGCTCAGGCATTCCCATCAAAAAATCATCAGAATCATCAACATCCTTCAAACCTTTTGGAATCGGAACTGTAACAGGTTTTTCACCGCGGGAAGCGCGCAATGCCGGTTCATTACCAAGAGAAAGAATATCTGCATTGAATTTTTTTAGCTGACTTAAACCAGGCATATCTTTATAATTTTACTCCATTAGCACTTTTTAGAACAGTGCGAAATTAAAAAATGGAAACCCACTTATTTTTATTTACGGAAATGTAATCACGCCACTTTATAGAATATTTTATCATAAAATCAGATTTTTCGCTTAAACAGAACAAACATTTCTCCGATATTTCTAGTATGAAAAGATTTTTTGCATTAATCGCAGCAGGTTTTATGCTGATTTCATTTTTTGCCTATGCAGAAGATGCTTCAGTTTTGCCTGAAAAAGATTTATACGAATACAATAATATTGTCGCAAAACTTGAAGCACCGAAAGAACCGGTTATAACAGAAAATTATATTGTCTTTACAGAAAAGAGCGGTCCAAGATTCATAGGAATCGCATTTGACTTTGAAAATTACCAGACGATTCATCCGTTTATGCTGCACAAAAACCGCGACGCAGAAGGAAATGTTACAAATTCTGTGATGTTCTACATTCTTGAACGCCCGGCATTTTTAAAGGAAATTTCCTACAGGCTGGTCATAGACGGGCTTTGGACTTTTGACCCGAACAACAGCAACAATTATTACGACAACGAAAGCGGAATCACAATCTCAAAAATCGATATTGGGGAAACAAAACCTGAAATCACAAATGTAACAAAAGAAAGCGGAACAAAATTCATTTATACCGGTGAACCCGGACAAACCGTGCGTTTGAGCGGAACTTTTACAAATTGGGACAGTTGGATTTATGAACTGAAAGAAACAAAACCCGGTTTCTATGAACTGAATCTGCCGCTTCCAACCGGAAAATACTACTACAATTATTATCTGGGAATGAACGCAATTGTAGACAAAACAAACCCGAACCGCGCATACACCGCAGACGGCAGAACAACCTCCGTAATAATAGTGAATTAATCCTGTGAATACTTGAGTTTTTTATTACTTGCGAAAAAACGCTTTCGGTGAATTTCCAATTTGCTCCAGACGGTTGTGCTCGCGCTTCGCTTGTAAAATTCGGGTGCTACGCACTTTCATCGGTCTAATCGCACAAAGTCTTCACAAATTGTAAATTCACCTACGCTCTTATCTCTCTATCAGAAAAAACTCAAGTATTCAAGTAATTACATTATCTTCCAAAACGTTTTGCCAAATCCTGAAGTTTAGACATATCCATTCCGGCAAGCGCACTCTGATCCATTCCAAACTGGCTCATCATACGGCTTTGCATTCCCTTGTTGCGGGTAAGTTTCTTCATTGTAAGCTTTGTCTTTTCAAACTGCTTCAAAAGTTTATTCACATCGGCAACGCTTGTTCCAGAACCGGCGGCAATTCTTTTTCTGCGGCTAGGCCCGATAATAAGATGATTTGCGCGTTCTTTTTTCGTCATTGACTGGATAATCGCTTCCTGTTTTTTCATTCCGCTCAAATCAACATTCTGGTTTGCCATTCCAGGAATCATATCCAGCAAAGACTGCATTGAACCCATTTTCTTCACCTGTTGGAACTGCGAAAGCATATCATCCAGCGTGAATTCATTTTTCATCATGCGCTTCTGCAGACGTTCAGCTTCCTGGGCATCTACAGTTTCCTGCGCTTTTTCAACAAGAGAAACAACATCGCCCATTCCAAGAATCCGGCTTGCAATTCGCTCTGGATGGAAAGGTTCAAAATCCTCTGTCTTTTCACCAGTACCAATGAATAAAATCGGTTTTCCAGTTATTGTCTTTAAAGAAAGGGCTGCACCACCGCGGGCATCTGAGTCAAATTTTGTAAGGATTACACCTGTAAGACCAAGCTGCTCATCAAAAGTCTTTGCAATATCAACTGCATTCTGACCAGTCATCGCATCGGCAACAAGAAGAATTTCATCAGGAGAAACAGACTTCTTTATCTTAGAAAGCTCCTCCATCATATTCTCATCAATCTGAAGCCGACCGGCAGTATCAATAATCAACGTGTCATACTGGTTCTTTTTCGCAAACTTAAGCGCTTCCTCGGCATTTTTTACAGCGTCCTTTGAATTTTCCTTGAACACAGGAACACCGATTTTTTCACCAAGAACAGAAAGCTGCTCAACCGCCGCCGGGCGAACCAAATCACAAGCCGCAAGCAATGGTCGGCGTCCCTGTTTCTTCAGCCTGTACGCCAGTTTATGAGCGGCAGTTGTCTTACCAGCCCCCTGAAGACCGAGCATCAAGATAACGCTTGTAACATCCGGACCACGGAGAGCCAGCTCCTTTTTTGACTCATCGCCAAGCATGGCAACAATTTTGTCGTAAATGATTTTTACAAACTGCTGTCCCGGATCAACGGCTTTCAGGACTTTTTCACCTTTTGCTTCTTCAATTGTTGAATTTACAAAGCGGCGGACAACTCTAAGATTAACATCGGCTTCAAGCAAAGCCATTTTAATCTGTTCAACCGAATCTTCAATATTTTTTTCTGTAATTGTAGATTTTCCGCTTATAGTTCGGACAATGCTACTGAATGTGTCTGTTATTTTCTCAAGCATTTATACTTTTTCCAAAATTTAAAAGTTCATCAAGAAATTCCAACGGCCGGATTTCTTTGTTCAAAATTCTATAAAGTCCATCACAGATTGTAAGTTTCAAGCCCTTTTTCTGCGCAATCTCATGGATATATTTGCAGGCAACCGCGCCTTCCGGCAAGTAACCTACTTTTGAAATATTTGCAATCAAATCATCCAAATCATTGAATTTTTCAAGCATATCTGTATTAATCAAATCCTGCCCAAAACGTCTGTTTCTTCCATATTTACTTTTGCAAGTCACATCAAGGTCGCCAACACCGGCAATAGAAGTAAATGTCTCCGCATGAGTTGCACCCATAGCCATTCCAAGAGTCTGGATTTCATTCAATCCGGCAGCCAAAAGCAAAGACTCTGTGTTGTCGCCAAAAATCTGCGAATGTTGGGCAACGGCATCCAAAGCACCGTAAACAACCGCAACAACGTTTTTTGCCGCAGAACAAATCTGCACACCGATAACATCAAAACTTGAATAGCACAAAATTCCAGGAACGCGCAAAAGCTCTCGAACCTTGATAGAATTTTTAGGATTTTCAGAAGCCGCAACAAGACCAGTAATTTTTCCTGTCACAACTTCCTCCGCATGGGAAGGACCTGCAACATAAACAGTGTTTCCCTTATAAATTCCAGGCAACGTGTTTTCAATCGTCTCAAGCACAAGCTTAGGACCATCGCGCCCAGGAACAAAACCTTTTGTAAGAGCCGCAAAAATAGTTGTTCCGTCAGCAACATTCGGAACGCTGGTAATTTTGCGGATTGTGCTCGCAAGATACAAAGAAGGCGAAGCAACAATCAAAAATTCCTTGCCAGTCGCAACCTCAATAATATCGTTTGAAACTGTAAGATTTGGAGAAAGTTTATATCCTGGCAAATATCTCTTGTTTTCATGTTCGTTATTTACAGAATCTTTTACTTCCGGCTCAAGCGCCCACATCTGAACCTTGTGTCCGCCGTTTGCCAAAGCCTGTGCAAGACCAGTTCCCCAGGCACCTCCGCCAAGAACTCCAATTGATTTTGATTGCATATTAAAAACCTTCTTAATTTTATTCTTCCGATTTATTCGATTCATCAAATCCAAATTTTGCAGCAAAACCGCAAACTAAATCCACTCAGAAAGATTATCTTTCCAGTCAAAAATTTCATTTTCATTAAAGAAAAGCCCGATTTCGTGGCTAGCACTTTCATCGCAGTCAGAAGCATGAATCACATTGTAATTCGTGTGCGCGCAAAAATCTCCGCGGATTGTACCAGGAGCCGCTTCCGACGGTTTTGTCGCGCCAACAACTTTTCTAACAAGAGTAACACAGTCATCACCCTGCCAAACCATAGCAACAACCGGCGCAGAAGTTATATAACTGCACAAATCATTAAAAAACGGCTTATCCTTGTGTTCGGCGTAGTGTTTATGTGCAAGTTCCTCAGTAATCTGCATCATTTTTAAACCAACAAGCTTCAATCCCTTGCCTTCAAGACGGCTAATAACTTGTCCAACAATACGGCGATTCAGCACGCCAGGCTTCAACATAGCAAAACATCGTGTCATAACCTTAATTATATATCAATAAGAAGTATCTTTCAACAAATGTTTTTTAAGGGCGGGCAACTCCGTTCGCGCCAATGTCGCTCACTACTCAGAAAAAGCCCACGGTCTTTTTTTGACGCCAGTTTAAACAAAAAAAGGGCGGGCAACCGCCCTGCGCCTCAAAATGTTTCGCGGTGCTCAACTTTTTCGTCTACCCACCGTGCGGGGACACCCCACAACGCCCCGCTATTTTTCCAGCGCGGCCACAACTTTTTCAATCACAGAATTCGGCGTGCTCGCGCCGGCAGTTATTCCAACAGAATCCAGATCAAAAAAATCCTCCGGGATTTCCTCGGCAGTCTCAATAAGAACGGCTTTTCCGCAATTTTCTTCGGCAATCTGCAAAAGCCGCTTTGTGTTCGCAGAATTTTTTCCGCCGACCACAAGAATTCCGTCAACTTTCGGGCAAAGTCTTTTCAGCGCATCCTGACGTTCTTTTGTCGCAGAGCAAATCGTATTCAAAACCTTAAGATTTTTTATTTTTTTAGAAAGTTTTTCCACAATCTGCGAAAATTCTTCCTTGCTAAAAGTCGTCTGGCACAGAAGAACTGCATTCTCATCGTCTGGAAGCGGTGGCATTTTTTCAGCCTCGTCCTTATTCTGAACAAGAACAAATTTTTTGCCCGCATATCCAGAAATTCCTGCAACTTCGCCATGGTTTGAATCCCCGGCAAGAATCACTGTGTATCCAAGTTTTGCATATTTCTCGGCATTTTTTTGGCTTGCCATAACTTTCGGGCAAGTCGCATTCAAAATATGGCAGCCAGAATCCGAAAGTTTTTCCATAATCGCAGGCGGAACCCCATGCGCACGGATTACAACAAGACTTCCCTTTTCAACAGAAGAAATTTTTTCATCCTTTAAAACCGAAAGCCCTTTTTTCGCAAGATTTTCAAGCGCAATCCGGTTATGAATCAACGGACCGAACGAATAAACTTTTTTTGAGCCGCAATTTTTCAGTGAATCCACGGCAATTTCAACCGCCCGGCGAACTCCCATGCAATAGCCAAGCACATCAGCAAGAATCACTTTCATCACAAAAGTTATAACATTTAAAATAAACAAAAAAAAGACCCGGAAAATCATTCCAGGTCTTAAAATTTTCAGTTCAAATCAGCTTTTAAACTAAATCTGAATTCCATCCATCTGCAGAACACCTTTTTCAGTTTTCAAGGAATGATGAACGCCAAATTCAGGCTTCCAGTTCTTTCTTAAAATTGAAATAAATCCGCTAGAAATAAAGATAGAAGAATAACAACCGCTCAAAAGTCCGACAATCAACGCAAGCGCAAAATCCTTGATGCTTCCTGTTGTGTACAAGTACAAAGAAACTACCGCAAACAAAGTTGTTACAGTTGTAATAATTGAACGTCCCAAAGTGTCAGAAAGCGATTTATCCAAAATATCATTGAAGTTGTTGAATTTTGCAAGGCGAAGGTTTGAACGAACGCGGTCAAGAATAACAACAGTTGCGTTGATTGAATAACCGACAATCGTCAAGATTGCAGCCAGAACAGTCGCTGTAAATTCCATTCGTGTCCAAACGATGAATGTAATCATAATCAGCGCGTCATGAATCAACGCAATGATTGAACCAAGCGCAAAATCCCAGTGGAAACGAATCGCCGCATACAACCAAATCAGAACAAAAGTAGCAATCATAAGAATAAGAGATTTGCTTGCAAGAGTCTTAGAAAAACTTGAACCGATAAAGTCAGTCTTTACGATTGTAACAGTGTTTTCACCGAATTTAGCGTCAAGAGCCTCAAGAACAGCATTCTGCAAGTCCGCACCAGTTTTGTCACCAGAAGATTCCGGCATACGAACCTGATAGCTTGCGCCGTTGTTTCCGCCCAAAGCCTTTACAGAAAAACCTTCAAAAGCGGAAAGTGCCTCGCGAACTTCATCAACAGAAACGTCTTTCTGAGCCGCATACAAGAAAAGCGGAGAATTTGTAAGCTGGGTAGAAACCGCCGAGTTCACAAACAACAAAGAAGAATCTTCCGTTCCTTCGGTTTTTACTGCTGCAGAAACGCCATCAACTTCATTCAACGCCTTTGCGATGTCATTTATAGTAGAATATTCGCTGTAAGAATAAACTTTTGTCTCATTTTCTGCGCCAGAACCAGTAATGATAAGGTCAAAACTGTCTTTTGAAAGATCTGCAGTAACCTTCGCAGAGCCAGAATATGTAAGTTCAACCGCAACAGGAGCAATTCTTACTTCCTCAACAAAACCTGGCTTAAAATCAATTCCAAGATTTATTCCGCGTGTAACAAAACCAACAACGCCAAAAATAATAATAACAGAACTGATTATTGCCGCCGGCAAAAAGAATTTGCTGAAATGTATAACTTTCTTTTCCATTATTTAATCCTCCAGCCGATGCTTACCTTTGTTGACTTCAAGACATCAGTCTCAAAATCAAACATAAGGCGAGACACGAACAACGCTGTGAATACAGAAGAAACAACACCGATTGCAAGGCTGACAGCAAATCCCTGGATAGAACCGCTTCCAAGCTGAGAAAGGAAGATTGCCGCAATGAATGTTGTTATGTTAGAGTCCATGATTGCCCAGAAAGCATTGTCAAAACCAGCGGAAATTGCCGCGACACGACTCTTTCCTGCAACAAGCTCTTCCTTGATTCGTTCAAAAATGATTACGTTCGCATCAACTGCCATACCGATTGTCAAAATCATACCGGCAATAGAAGAAAGCGACAAAGTCAAATTAAACGCAGAAAGAACCGAGAACATTATGTAAAGGTTCAGAATCTGAGCAACAATAGCGTTCACACCAGCACCCTTGTACCAGATGAGCATAAAAATCATGATAAGAATAAGACCGACCGCAATCGCCTTGATTCCCTGCGCAATCGCCTGCTCTCCAAGAGAAGCACCGATTACCTGCTGGGATTCTACAGAAAGCGGAACATTCAGCCATGCAGACTGAAGAACCTTCTGAAGATTCTGAGCTTCCTCAAGACCAAATCCGCTGATTGCGACACGACCGCCAGTAATTGCGTCATTGATACGCGCATAAGACTTGATTTTATTGTCGCTTACAATTGCAAGGTTCTTGCCCTTGTTTGCCGCTGTGAATTTAGCAAAAATCTCGGCACCTTCAGAATCAAGAACAAAGTCAACCTCTGGGCGGTTTGTATACTGGTCAGTACCTACATCCGCACTCTTTATGTGCGCGCCTTCAAGTGCAACTTCTTTCTTTACAACAAGATAACCGATTCTTTCATCAAGACCGTACTCATCTTTTGTATAATGACCGATAATTTCGCAGTCAGAAGGAATAATAGAAGAATCAACAAGCTCGCCGGAAGCATTGAACGTTGTTGTTATATGCTGCTGATAATACGCAAGGAATTTACTTGTGGCATCATCGTCAACAAGGCGGAAATTCAAAATTCCTTTTCCCATGATAAGCGCGTTGATTGAATCCGCTTCCGCAGCACCTGGCATTTCGATATAGATTCTATCTTCACCCTGCTGACGGATAACCGGTTCAGTAAGACCAAAACGGTCGATTCGGCTTGAAAGATTTTCGATGGCGTTTGCCATTGCATTCTTTTTAAAAGCTTCTGTATCTGTAACAACGCCTGATTCTTCCTGTGCCGCAAGAGCCGCGTCAAGATCAGCTTTTACAATAATGTTCATACCGCCAGAAAGGTCAAGACCAAGCTTTACAGAATTTTGGTAATTCTTTTTTGCCTTAAGAATCTGCTCGCGATAACGAGTTGTAAATTCCTCAAGGAATTCCGCCTCACTTGAATATGCGTCAAGAATCGCGCCAACCGTCATTTCTGCCGGAACTTTCTGCTTGGCAGCCTTATATTTTTTTGCAGCAGCTTTTTCAAGCCATGCATATTTCTCATCAATTTTTGCATTCAAATCAGTTTTTGCAGCTTCCTTTACCGCATTAACATCCTGTGCACCCTGAGCTGTAGCAAAATCCCTGATATTTTCCAATGAACCTAAAGCCAAAGCCTGAACTTCTTTTGGAGTACCCCAATACCATTTTACCGATGGATAAAGGAAGGCATAACAGATTGCTAAAACAGCCAGAAGAATAACTAAACGCGCACGTTTATTCATCTTGTTTACCCCGTTTTTTTATTTTTTTTCAGCTTCTACAGAAGCCTCTACTTTTTCTTCTTTTTTTGTTTCTTTTGCTTCTGGTTTTTCAGTTTTTTCTGACTCAACACCAGCAATCGCAGAGCGGCTGAATTCAATCTTGCAGTTGTCATCAACTTTTACAATGATAGTTTTTTCTTTTGTTGAAGAAACAACTCCGTGGATTCCACCGATTGTAACAACTTTGTCGCCTTTTTTAAGAGCGGCAATCATTTTTTCTGTCTCTTTCTGCTTCTTGTTCTGAGGTCGAATCAAGAAAAAATAAAAGATTACAATAATCAATACGAATGGAACGATTGTAGAAAGCAATCCTGCTGTGCTGGAAGCACTTGGAGCTGCACCAGCGGCTTCCTGAAGAAGTGAAATAAACGACATGTCTTTTTTCCTTTTTAAATATGTAAATTACTGAAATTTTCAGTTCTTATAGAATAACATAGGCCGTATTTTATCGTCAAGTTTTATGTTTCCTACACGCTGAATTTAAAACGATCTTCCGGGACTTTTTCAAAATATTCGCGTATTCTTGCGCGGGAATCCTGAATATTTTTGGCGTTCAGCATCTGGGTCTGGGCGTAATGCGCAAAAGAAAAATTCATGCAGAAATAAGTGAAGAAACGCTGAAGGCGGCTTTTGTAGAATTCCGGCGGCTGGAACTTTTCAACAAAATCAATGAAATCCAGGGCGCACAAAAGCAAATCGACCGGCTTTTTTTCTGAATCAGAATTGTTCAGGCTTCTTGAAATCTCAGCAAAAATCCATGGTTTCTGGACCGCCATCCTGCCAATCATAAGTCCATCGCACGCAGAACAGATTTTTTCCGCATTTTCCGCAGACGCAGAATCTTTTATGTCGCCGTTCACTACAACAGAAATTTTCCCTGAGTACCGTTCCGCAAGTTTCTGCGCATATTCCCAGCGCGGCAAATCCCTGTATTTCTCTTTTTTTGTGCGCGGATGAAGGGCAAGCCGCTCAACTCCGTTTTCAACAAGCATATCAGCAAACGAAAAAAAACTTTCGTCGGTAAAATTCTCGTCGCCAAGCCGGAATTTCACGCTGAACCTTCTGTGGATTCCAGTTTCCGCCTCGTATTTTTCCAGCGCGCCTTTTACGCCTTTCACAAGCTCCAGAGTCTCAGACCGCGGCTTAAGCATCCATGCGATTCCCGCCCCGCTATTAACAATTTCTGGCGCAGAGCAGCCCATATTCAAGTCAACGCCGATTCCGCCCAGCTCCGCAACAACAGAAGCCGCCTTTACAATCGGTTCAGCGGATTTTCCCGTAAGCTGCCAGACGATTTTTTCTGGAACTGGAGCCGGATTTATATAAAATTTCTCAAACTGACCATTATTCAGCAAGGACGGCGCGTTTATCATCTCTGTGTAATACTCGTCGCAGCCGCCAAATTTTTCTATCAACATCCTGAAAGCCGGATGGCTCAAAGTTGCCATCGGCGCGCAAATTAACTTCATTCAAAAATATTAGCATTTATTCATTTTTTTTGAAAATCCTGTATACTAAAAATATGACAGAAATTGAACTGAAAGCACACGTTTTTGACCGCGAAAAACTTATTGAAAAACTGAATTCCTTTGCAAAATATGAAAAAACCGTAACAAAAGACGACACATATTTTCATCTTGAAAAAAAATCCGCCAAAAAAAATTACATTTCCGCAAGAATCCGGAAACAGACTAAAAAAACAGAAAACGGAGCAAAAACCACAAATTTTCTTACTTACAAAAAAAAGGAACTTAAAACTGATTCAAAAGGAATCTCAATAGAAGTAAATGACGAAAAAGAAACTGAAATTTCAAACGCCGAAGCCGTGGAAATTCTTTTTAGCGACATAGGTTTTGTGCCTGCGCTAAAAAAACACAAGGAAGTCATGATTTTTTCGGCAGAAACCGAGCAAGGAAACGCGAACCTTGAGCTTTGCAATGTTGAAAAACTCGGTGATTTTATTGAAATCGAGATTCTTTCCGCCAAAAGCGACCCGGAAACTGTTGAAAAAATCCAGTCCGAGCTGAAAATTCTTCTTTCAAAATGCGGGATTCCAGAAAAAAATATTGAAAACCGCTACTACAGCGAACTGCTGAATGAACTTGAAAATCATTCTTGACAGCAATATTTATCAGGAGTAGATTTTAATTATGTTTAATAGAAAAAAATATAAAAAATATGCCTTGGTGCAATTAAAAAAACGATGGACAATTCCTGTCCTTGCGGCAATTATTTACTTTGCAGTCTGCACATTGATAAATGTTCCTGAACTTTACAGCGTGGCAACTTCCTCATCATTCATAAGCGACAGCGCTGAAATCCTGATGAATTTCTTTTCGATTATTGAATTTTGTATCGTGATGATAATCGTATATTCGCAGATTAATCTTCATCTTAAGATGTCACGCGGACCGGAAAAAATCACTTTTGGCGATTTCCTTGAAGGTTTCAGCAAATTTAGCCGCGCGATTCTTTGCGGTTTATGGGAAACGCTCTGGACTTTCCTGTGGTTCTGCCTTTTTATCATTCCCGGCGTTGTGAAGCATTATTCCTACAGCATGACAAAATTTGTCGCGCTTGAATATCCGCAGATTTCTGTGTTCAAGGCAATGCGCATAAGCATAGAAATAACCCGCGGACACAAAATGGATATTTTTATGACTGATTTAAGTTTTCTTGGATGGTTTATTCTTGGTGCGGCAACAGCAGGAATCGGATTTTTCTGGATTCAGCCATATTATCTTATGACAATGACAAATGTCTACCACGCTCTTCTTACAGAAGCAATTGAAACAAAACGTCTAAAACCAGAGGATCTTACAGAGGAATAAATGAAAAACAAAAAACAGAATATCGGTCTAGTTGTCTTTATCTGCATAATCGCATTTGCAATTGTCTGCGGAATTTTAAAGCTTTTCGCCCCGAAAAATAATACGGACGCAAAACCTGAACATCAGACTTTTGTATTTGGAAAAACGTCAAAAAATTATGTGGCGGCACTTTATATCGAAGGCGTAATCCAGGAAGAAAATCAGACTTACAACCAGAAATGGCTTTTGGAAACAATAAAAAAACTAAAAGCTGACAAAAAAAATATGGGAATTGCGGTTTTTATAGACTCTCCGGGAGGAACTGTTTATGAAGCAGACGAGGCATATCTTGCGCTTCAAGACTACAAGACAACCGGAAAGCCAGTTTATGTTTACCAGGGAAAACTTGCGGCATCGGGCGGATATTACATTTCCTGCGCCGCAAAAAAAATCTATGCAAACAGGAATTCCCTAACCGGCTCAATCGGAGTAATAAGCGGAAGCTCATACGACCTGACCGGACTTTTTGAAAAGCTCGGCATAAAATCCGAAACAATACATTCCGGCAAAAACAAGAATATGTTCAGCACAAACGAGCCTGTTACAGAAGAACAAAGAAAAATAATGCAGTCAATTTCGGATGAATGTTACGAGCAGTTCACAAGCATTGTCGCAATGAGCCGGAACATTCCTATAAATGATGTAAAAGTTCTTGCAGACGGAAGAATTTACACCGCCTCCCAGGCTTTAAAGAACGGTTTAATCGATGCAGTTGATTCATGGGAAAATATGCTGAAAAATATGTCAGAAGCGGAATTTGAAGGAAAAGAATATCAGATTGTTGACTACAAATACGAGAAAGACGCAAATCTTTACGACATTCTGCTGGGAAAAGTTTTTTCCGCTGTTCCGGCAGCAAAAACCTTTAGCGGAATGATTCAGGAAGCAACAATTAAATATCCTGCGTATCTTTATACAGAATAAGCATTTAATCTAATCGCAATCGCCGGACATCACTTTTTTTATCATTGAATATGAGAATCCGTGAGCAACCAGCCTGCGGATTATTTTTTCAGAATCCGCGCAGTTTTTTGAAATTTTTAAGAAATCTTTCTTGCAAAGCTCAATCTCCGGATTCTCTGAATAAAAATCATCCAACGCAACTTTTGAAATTTCCTTGCTTATTCCGCGGGAAGCAAGTTCCGCCGCAAGTTTTGTGCGCCCCTCTGAATGATTTATGCGCCTTGAATTAAACCAAGCGCGGGCAAAACGTTCATCCGAAAGATAATTTTTGGACTCAAGATAATCCAGCGCCATTTCTATGGATTTTCTTTCATAATTTTTATTGCCGAGCTTTTTTGCAAGCCCAAAGCGGCTCTGCTCTGAACGCGAAAGATACTCAACCGCCTTTGATTCTGCCGCAAACGCGAGTCCTGCCTCAACAATATCCTGCTCTTCCTCGTCCAAAAATTCTGCGTTTTCAAAAATAGACTCAGGTTTTACAATTTTGAGATAAAAATTCCGAATAAAAAAAGCAAGCCCCGAATCAGAAGATATTTTTATAACTTCTGCCGAAACTTGCTCTTTTGAAAGCACTATCAACAAACTTTCCTGTAAAATAAACGCCCTAGCGTAAAAAACGCCCTAACGTTTAGAGAACTGGAAGCGTCGGCGTGCGCCTTTCTGTCCGTACTTTTTGCGTTCAACCATGCGTGAATCGCGAGTAAGGAATCCATTAGCCTTCAAAGAAGTTCTGTTGTCTGGATCAAGCTGTGTCAAAGCGCGTGCAAGACCATGGAGACAAGCCGCAGCCTGTCCGTTCAATCCGCCGCCAAACACATTGATAAGAACATCATATTTGCTGTCACTTGAAGTTACAAGCAATGGCTGCTGAACAACTTTTACCTGTTCTTCTGTAACAAAATATTCTTTTACATCTTTTCCGTTTACAACAATTTTTCCTGAGCCATCGCGTACAAACACACGTGCTACAGCTGTTTTTCTTCTACCTGTTCCAATAGCAATGTTTTTTACCATCTTAGACTCCTAATTAAAGTTCAATAACCTTTGGGTTCTGAGCTGTATGTGGGTGTTCTGTACCAGCGTAAACTTTTACGTTTGAAAGAAGAACACGTCCAAGACGTCCGCCAGGAAGCATACCTTTTACTGCAAGAGTAATTGGTTCTTCCGGATGTTTTTCAATCAATTTTTCAAATGTATGAGCGCGAAGACTTCCTACAAAACCAGTTGTGTATTTATAGTAAATCTTTTTTGTTTCTTTTCCGCCAGTTACAGCAACTTTGTCAGCATTGATGATTACAACATAATCACCCATTTCCTGGTTTGGTGTGTAAGTAGCCTTGTTCTTACCGCGAGCAATGGCAGCAGCTTTAGCAGCTACGCGTCCAAGTGGTTTGCCAGCAGCGTCGATAATATACCAGTCGCGCTTCTGAGCCTTTTCATTTACGAAAATAGTTTTCATGTATATACCTTAATATTTAAAGTTTTACGCCGTTTAAATGTCTTTGCATCTGACAAAATAAACTGCAGAATAACGATGAGCAGTCGTCATTCCTATATACGGGGATTTAAATGTACTACAAAATAAATCTACAAGTCAATAGTAAAAAGATAGATTTACGCCTTGTTTTCTTCTGCTCTGGCACGAGCTTCTTTTTCTTCCTTTTTAGCTTCTTTCTTGTCCTTTATATCAGCGGCACCGATAAAAAGAAGAATCAGACCGAGGAATGCGGCAACAACAGGCGCGCATCCTTTCAGAAAAAGAATAACTTCACTGCCCCAGTTGAGCGGCATATTCGGAAGAACAGAAAAAACTGTAAAAGCAATAAAAATAAGACCAATAATAAGAGATACCATTTTTTACCTCATTCAAAAAATATATTTAACTATAATGCAGATTGCCGCACTCTGCAAGTTTTGAAAAAAAGTTTCAAAAAATATAAAATATTTGGAAAAACATTATTGACTATTCTAGTTATTAGTTACATTGTAACAAAAATAAATTATGTTTAGCAGAGGGCACGCACTTGAACGGCAGTCAGGTAAAAATTGATCACGTTAACAAAACTTTTGGAGATTTTGTTGCGCTTAACGACGTAAATTTTACAATAAAACCAGGAGAATTCTTTTCTTTGCTTGGTCCTTCAGGATGCGGAAAGACAACCCTTCTGCGCATTATTGCCGGATTTGAATTTCCTGATGAGGGAGCAGTTCTTTTTGATGAAAAAAATGTGGTCGGACTTCCGGCGAACAAACGCCATTCAAATACAGTTTTTCAGACTTACGCGCTTTTTCCTCATATGTCGGTTTATGACAATATTGCGTTTCCGCTCAGGCTCAGAAAAGTCCCAAAAGATGTGATTGATGAGAAAGTCAGAAAATATGTTCATCTTGTGCAGCTTGACCAGCACATATATAAAAAGCCGAACCAGCTTTCCGGCGGACAGAAACAGCGCGTTGCGATTGCGCGGGCACTTATAAATGAGCCGAAAGTTCTTCTTTTGGACGAGCCGCTTTCCGCGCTTGATGCGAAACTGCGTTCAAGCCTGCTGATTGACCTTGATAATCTTCACGACAAAATCGGAATCACTTTTATTTATGTAACGCACGACCAGAGCGAGGCTCTTGCTGTAAGCGACAGGATTGCCGTAATGAATGCGGGAAATGTCCTTCAGGTTGGAACGCCTTTTGAGATATACGAAAGCCCAGCAACTCAGTTTGTGGCTCAGTTTATTGGAGAGACAAACCTTTTTGAAAGCACGGTTGTTCAGTGCGAGGAATATAAAGTTCCGGGAAAACCGGACATTGAGCACATGGTTACGCTGAATACGCCGGCGCTTGGAATGCAGGCCCAGCTTACAGGAGAAACAGCAGCAACACGCGAGGAAGACAAAAATATTCTTGTTACAGATTTTGAGCACACAGACGAAGGACAGAAAGTTGCATTTACTGTGCGCCCGGAAAAAATAAGAATCACGCTGGAAGAACCTGCGTTTGCCGGACGAAAAGACATCAATGTTTTCAAAGGAATTGTAGAGGAGCCGATTTACACTGGATTCCAGTCAAAATTCTATGTCCGCCTTGAAAATGGAACTATTGTAAAAGTGTTCAAGCAGCACACAAATTATCTTGATGACGGTCCTGAGATTCAATGGAAGGACACCGTATATATTTCATGGTCCGCAGAAGACGGATATATTGTTGAAAACATCAATAAATAAAAGGCAGAAACATGAAAGAGATAAAAGAAGAACAACCACCGACTGGAAAAAAAATTGGTTCAGCCGAAAAAAAGCCATTTTTGCTTCGCCTTGCAGAGAAAGCCCGCGAGTCAAAGGCTAAAAAAATAAATCCAGGTCCGGCGTATGCCTGGCCGATGGGCGCATGGTTTTCAGTTTTCTTTGTAATTCCGCTTGCAATCATCCTCTGCTATTCGTTTATGAAAAGAGATATGTTTGGCGGAGTAATTCCAGAATTCAGTTTTGAAGCTTACAAACGGATGTTCAGCAAAGCGTATGCGGTTATTTTTTTTAGGACGCTGTGGATGTCTATTATCTCAACGCTGATTTCAATTCTGATTGCCCTTCCGTGCGGATATGCGATTGCAAGAAGCAAACATCAGACGCTGTTTTTGATTCTTGTGATAATTCCTTTCCTTACAAATTCGCTTATCCGTGTTTTTGCCTGGATGACAATACTTGGACAGGACGGACTTTTGAACGGAATCTGCAAATTTTTCTTTGATTTTGTGCATTTTATAAAAAAAGATGGAGCTGTCTTTGTTCCGCATAAATTTATGTACACAAAAGGCGCGGTAATTCTTGTAAGCATTTATATGTATCTGCCTTACGCTATTTTGCCGATTTTTACTTCGGTTGACAGGTTTGATTTTTCTCTTCTGGAAGCGGCACGGGATTTGGGCGCGACAAAACCTCAGTCTATGACTAAAATTCTTATTCCGGGAATAAAAAGCGGAATTATCAGCGCGCTGATTTTTACATTCATTCCGATTTTTGGAAACTACACAGTTCCACAGCTTATCGGCTCAACAGAAAGCTATATGCTTGGAAATATAATTATGGATCAAATCAACAAGGCGCGAAATCTTCCGCTGGCTTCTGCATTCAGTGTATTGCTTACGGTTGTAAGTATGCTTGCAATTCTTGGAATGCTTATAAGCGAGCGGCAGGACGCAAAATTGAAAAAATCGACTGCGCGCGAAGAAACTGGTGTTTCTGACAGCAAATCTAAATAAGGAAATTTTTATGGATTTTTTGGTTTCTGTAATTTTGTCTATTTTTGAAAAAGCAAGTCATCCAAAGTCGGAAAACCACAGGCACGCAAAACGGTTCTGGAAAAAACACGCGCCGATTTTCAGCTTTTCAAAGACTGTACTTTTTGTTTCTCTGCTGTTTCTTTTTATTCCCTTATTTGTGATAATTTTCTATTCTTTCAATGAGTCAAAAGGAACGGATTTTACAGGAATTTCCTTCCGCTGGTACGAGGAATTGATTTTCAGTTCCGGCCGGCTCTGGATGAGTCTGTTATACAGCGCAATTGTCGCGATTGTTTCTGCGCTTTTGGCAACAGTTCTTGGAACGCTCGCCGCAATTGGAATCAGCTGGTACAAATTTTTCGGAAAAAATTATATTCAGTCTGTAAGTTTTTTGCCGATGGTTCTGCCGGAAGTTATAATGGGCGTTTCCCTTTTGATTTTTTTAAGCGGAATCCACATGAATCTTGGACTTTTGACAATAATTATTGCGCATACAACGTTCTGTCTTCCTTTTGTTTATCTTATGGTAAGCGCACGCGTTGATGAATTTGACTATTCAATAATTGAGGCAAGCCACGATTTGGGCGCATCAGAGAGCCAGACACTTTGGCTTGTTATTGTTCCAGCGATTCTTCCCGGAATTTTAAGCGGATTCATGATGAGCATAACAATGTCAATTGAAGATTTTGTAATCACATCGCTTGTGAACGGAAACGTTGAGACCTTGCCGATTTATGTCTACAACATGATAAGACACGGAGTAAGCCCTGTTATAAACGCATTGAGCTTCGTTCTTATAATAATCATCTGTCTTATGGCAATTGCCTTACGCAAAGGATTAAAGACTTTTGCCGCAGGTCATTAAGTTATCAAAAAGATAACTTTAAATATTCACTTTTTATTTATTTTTGGAGGGCTGATTTATGAAAATCACTTCTAAAATTATTGCCGCCGCTCTAGTTTTTGCTGCTGCATTCGGTCTTGTTTCTTGTGAAAAAAAGCAAGTTTTAAAACTTTACAGCTGGACTTACTACACACCAACCGATGTAGTCGCCGCGTTTGAAAAGGAATTCAACTGCAAAGTCGTTGTCACAGAATACGATTCAAATGAGACAATGTACAACAAAATTGTAAATGGTGGCGCAAAAAGTTTTGACATTGTAGTTCCATCGCAAGATTTTGTTTCTATCATGCTTAAAAAAGGAATGTTGCAGCCGATTGACCAGTCAAAATTTTCAAACCGGAATAAAATAAATCCAAAAATTCTTGAAAAAATTCCTTACGACCCGGAAATGGTTTACGCTGTTCCATATTATTTTGGCGCGGCAGGAATTTCTGTGAACAAGAAAAAAGTTCTCGGCGTAAATTACGAGCGCACATGGAATATTTTTGCCGATCCGCAGTTCGCAGGACACGCTTCCATGATGGACGACTACCGCGAAGTTATTGGCGACGCATTAAAATATCAAGGCAACAGCGTATGCACAAAAAATGAGCAGGAATTGAAATCCGCAGTTGACCTTATAAAAACAAAATGGCTTCCGAACATTGTAAAATTTGACGCGGAAGGTTTTGGAAAAGATTTTGCGCGCGGAGATTTGTGGCTTTGCCAAGGTTACGCGGAATGTATTTACGGCGAAATTCCAGAGGAAGAATGGGAAAACACAATCGATTTCTTTATTCCGGAAGATGGCGGACCTTCTTATTTGGATAGCATGTGTATTCTTAAAGACTCAAAGAATGTTGAGCTTGCATCTGAATTTATAAATTTCATTCACTTTCCTGAAAATTATGCAAAATTCCTTGATTTTTTCAGATTCCCGGATTATGTAAACCTTGAGGCAGAAAATTACCGGACAACAAAACCGATGTATCCGGCGGAAATCATGGAAAAATGCGAACTTAAGAATGATATTGGCGACTGGCTGGATAAATATTATTCAATGTGGGAATCGCTTAGAATCTCAACAAACTAGAATTTTCTGAGATTTACCTGATGGCTGGAAAATTAAAAATTTCCAGCTATTTTTTTTGACAAATGAGATTTTTGCACTTAAAATTGCTTTATGAATGAACCGGATTTTTCTTCGATTTTAAACGCATTTTCTTCACCGATTCTGATTGCAAAACCAATCCGTGACGGTTCTAAGATTATTGATTTTGAGCTTGTATTTGCAAATAAAAGTTTTTTTGACTCTGTAAGTCCAAAAATTTCAAAATGTCTCAGATTTTCAGAATTCAAAGATTTATTGAACCACAATGTTCCTTGGATTGACCTTGGCGACAAAGCCTTGAACGGAATTTTTGTCTCTCCGATTGATTATTATTCTGAACTTAGCAATTCCTGGTTTGAAGTGCAAATCCGTGGAACAAAAGATGAAATGATTGTTGTGAATCTTACAAACATAACTGAAAAGAAAAACAACGAGCAGAAACTTAGGGATACAGCGTTTCTGGATTCATTGACTTCCCTTCCGAACAGAAACCAGTTTGATGAAGAATTTCAGCACATGCTGGAACGCGCGGAATTTGCCGGGAACAAGCTCGGTCTTCTTCTTATAAATATTGACAACATAAAAAACATAAACGACGCAAAAGGACATCAGGCTGGCGATGAAATCATAAAAAAGGCGGCCGAAATTCTTAAGCAGTTTTCAAAAAGAATTATAAGTTCATACCGTTTTGGCGGCGATGAATTTCTTGCAGTAATACAAAATTCCATCTCGGCAGATTCAATCGGGAACATCACCGACACAATTCTTGAAGCGTTTATGATTCAGGAGATAAATGTTTCCGGGGGAATTTCTGTTTACCCGGACAATTCCTGCAACAAGGAAGAACTTTTGCGTTTTGCGGATATTGCAATGCATTCAGCAAAAAAAGACGGAAAAAATCAGTTCCAGTTTTTCAAGCCTGATATGCAGAGAATTTTTATCCAGAAGCTGAATATTCAAAACAGAATGACACAGGCGGTTCTTTCAAGCAGTTTTACGCTTTCTTACCAGCCGCAGTTTGATGTAAAAACTGGTGAGCTCCGCGGTTTTGAGGCGCTTATCCGCTGGCACGATGAACAGTTCGGGCAGATTCCTCCTTCAGTTTTTATTCCGCTTGCAGAAGAATGTGGACTTATCCTGCCGATTGGAACTTGGGTTCTGAACACAGCTTTTTCAACGCTAAAAAGATGGCAGACGAAATTTAATTTTACCGGCGTTATTTCTGTAAATCTTTCGCCGATTCAGCTAAAACAGCCGGACATTCTTGTTGAGCTTCAGAATTTGCTTAGAACTTATGATTTAAATCCGAATTTCATTGAAATTGAGATTACGGAAGGAATTATGATTGACAACATGGATGACGCTGTCTCAAAACTGAAAATGCTGAAGGACATGGGCTTTAGGGTTTCGCTGGATGATTTTGGAACAGGATATTCTTCGCTTAGTTATCTGCAGATGCTTCCGCTGGATACTTTAAAAATTGACAAGTCTTTTATAAACGACATAACATCGGAAAACGGAATTCAGGCGAACATTACAAATTCAATAATCTCGATGGTTTCAAACATGGGGCTTACAACAATTGCAGAAGGCGTTGAACAGAATTCGCAGCTTGAACTTCTGCGGAAATTCAACTGCAATATAATCCAGGGATTTTTGCTCGGGAAGCCGATGAATCAGGAACGGTGCGAGGAATATATTTCAGGGAACAAGTCTGCGCTGCTGAATCTAGCGAGCACGGTTGCTGAATAATTAAATGTCGAGTTAAGCGGAAACCCGCGCAAAAAATTATTCGTCCATGATTGTGATTTCAACGCGGCGGTTTCTTGCCCGACCGGCTTCTGTTGCGTTGGATGCAACTGGTTCGGAAGCGCCTTTGCCTTGCGTGAAAATACATTTTGGCTCCCGGACTTTCAGTTCGGAAAGATAACGCGCAACAGAGGACGCGCGCTGCTCGGAAATAAGCTGCTGGTTGCGGAGCGTTCCGCGGTTTGCGCAATGCCCGGTTATAAGAAGATCGTTTTCAAAACCTTTTAAAATTTCCGCGATGCGTGCAAGTTTTTCTTTTTCAGCGGGAATCAGTTCAGAGGAATCCGGCAGAAACTGGATATTTTCAATTGAAATTGTAAGACCTTTTTCGTTTTCCTTTAGCTCAACATTTTTTAGACCAAGATTATTCAAAGTCTCAGAGATTTTTTCACGGTTTTCTTTTGTATTGACGCGCTCAAACTCGGTAACTTCCGCATGGGCTGTTCCTGTAAAAAGAATCTGGTCGCCAAAATATGTTTCTATCATAATGCGGAATTCCTCGGAATAATGGTCGATTGAACCTCGCTCGTTGTCCCAGAAAACTGTCTGATTTGAATAGCCTTTTGTGATGTGCGGAAGATTTCCATAATTCTGGTTGTACGAGCCTTGCAAAGGGCTTTCAAAATAAAGTTTGTAGAAAATGCTGATTTTGCTTAATGTTTTTCCATTTTCATCAGCTTCGTCACCAAGATATTCGTAGTCGGCAACAAAAGGAACTTTAAAAGGCTTCTGTATATTGAAAGTCCGGCGCATATCGTGTGCTTCATGCCCTTCCGCCTGCCAAGTGTCGCCCGGTTTTACAGGATATTCAGGGAATTTCGGCACATCGCGTACGGTCGGCATAAAATAAATGTCGTCGATTGTATATTTTCCGGTTGTGTCGCGCGTAAAGATGCTTTTGTATTCTTCGCCCCAACTGTAATTTTCGGCAAAAACGCCGTTTCCGGTTGTCGCGCTTTCTGAAGTCATGAAAATTGCGCTGCAAGTTCCTGAACCGTCTGGCAAAACATCTGTAACTTCGCTTGAAATCCGGTTCAGAATGACAGATTTATGATTCAAAATTCCGTTTAAATAAACATCCTCATTTACAGTTGAAAGAATCCGGCTTTTGTCGTTTTTATGGAATTTGAATTTTAACATTTTCGAATTCTGATTTTCAGCCTGGGAAAAAGCGAAAAAAGTGAAAACGCAGAAAAAAATAAATAAAAATGATTTTTTCATAATGCCTCGGAGTAAAATCGATTTCAGATATGCAATAAAATGGCTAAGCGGAAGGAAAAAGGCAAGTTTGGCGTCCTTGAAGGGCTTTTTGCCGAATGGCATAAAAGAATTATTGAGCATTTTCTGAAAGAAAAGCGCAAATAATTCTTCCCAAAAAACACTTCACCATAGCCAAATCTTGACTTTTGAGTGGAAGCGCAGACATTTTATTGCATATCTGAAATTCAAAGTCAGATTTATTATCGGCGGAAATGACAAAAGGTTGAAATAGAATCTTACGCGGGATTGGAGGGGAAAGCCGTAGGCTTTTTGCGGAGCAATGAAACCCCGGAAAGCCCGTTGCGGTGGTAATTTGCGTCCAAAAAAGAAAAAAAATGTGCGTTCACTTCCGTTTTTGATTTTTTTTTGCGATATAAATTTGGCGGCTAAAATGGATGAATTGGTAAAATTTGATGCGGACGATTTTTTTTGTGATGACCCGGCGGCGATGGCGGCTCTGGAGAATTTTGGGATAAAATATCTTTTTCCGTGGCAAAGGCTGGTTGTGGCGAACATTATGGATTCGTATTCTGCGGTGAAAAAACGGGAAACTGACAAGGAGCTTCTGGATTGCGAAGGAAAACAGATTGTGCTTTTGCCGACTGGCGCGGGAAAATCGTTGTGTTTTCAGATTCCGGCGATTTTGATGGACGGGCCGACGCTGGTGATTTATCCGCTGCTTGCGCTGATGAGCGATCAGTACCGGCGGATGGTTGCTGGTGGAATAAAAGCCGCGATTTTCCGTGGCGGACAGAGCGATGAGGAGCGTGCGGAGAATTTTAGGCTTCTAGATGAAGGGGCGAAAATAATAATCACGAATCCGGAAATTCTTCTAGATGAAAAATTGACCGGGCGGCTGAAAACGTACGGAATTTCGCACATCGCAATTGACGAGGCGCATTGCGTAAGCGAATGGGGAGATTCTTTCAGACCGGCGTACCTTGAGCTTGGAAAAATCATAAAAAAACTTGAAGTTCCGGTGGTTACTGCTTTTACTGCTACGGCTTCGCCGGAAGTTCTTGCGCGGATTTCTGATGTTCTTTTTGACGGCGAGGCGCATATTGTAAGAAGCGAAAGCGACCGCCCGAATATCCATTATTATGTGAAGAAAGTTGCCTCGAAAAAAACTGCGGCTCTGGTTCTTGCAAAAACGGAAGCGCGCCCGATGATTATTTTTTGCGGAACGCGAAGCCGGACTGAAGACATGGCGCAGGAACTGAACACAGCGTTTGGAGCTGAAACCGCAAGATTCTACCACGCCGGGATGGAGCGCAAGGAAAAAACTAAAATTGAGGAATGGTTTTTCAACCAGAAAGATGCGATTTTGTGCGCGACCTGCGCTTATGGAATGGGAGTTGACAAGAAAGACATTCATACGGTGGTTCATCTGGATCCGCCGCAAACTGCGGAAGCGTACATTCAGGAAGCCGGGCGCGGCGGAAGGGACGGAAGCGTTGCGAATGCGATTCTTCTGTGGAATTTTGAAGATTCTTTCAGGTTTGCGGAATTTCCTGCGGGAACAAGAAAAGCGGCGTTGAAGGAATTTGTGGAGACGAGGGATTGCAGGCGGCAGGTTTTGCTGGACGCTCTAGGCGCAGAACAAGCTGTTTGCAGCGGATGTGATATTTGCCGTTCAAAAGAAATTGAAAATGCGCAGAAAATAAAATCTTCTGATGGAAAAAAAATTAGCACATTTTTTAGACGGTTTCCTATAAAAATAAAGACAGCAGGAAAAATTGCTGACTTTCATAATATTTCAAGGCAACATCTTTCATCAAAAAAAATGCCTTCGTGGAATGTTCCGAATGATGAGGAGATTGCTTTTAGGCTGATAGAATTATGCGAAAAATATTTTACAAGGGAAAGTTTTGAGAAATTTTTCATAAAATATATGAACAGGCTCACGACTCCCTTTACTGCAGTAAATATCTGGAATCATGAAAGTTTTTGTGCGGTGCTGGAAGCTCTTTTATCAAAACGCAGAATTGAAGTCTGCAAATGGCCGTGGAAAGGAAGACTGAAAATCCGGCAAAAAAATAAAAAACAGAAAAACAAATTTCTTCGCCAGGTTCGTTTTATAAAAATAAAAATTTTTATTTTTGCGTGGAAGATTTTTCTTCGGATTCAGGATTTTGAGCAGAAGTTTCCGAATTTTCAGCCTGAGCATTAGAAGCCGCAGGAGCTGCAACAGCTTTGGGTGTTTTTTTCTTCTTTGATTTTGGCGGCTTTTTTTTATAATTGCAGACGAAACAGCAGAAATTCATAAAAAAAATCACAACAACCGCAGTTCCGATTACATACGGATTTGTAAAAACTTGCTTTAAAATTGGCAAAAGTTCCGAAATTTTCATATTTTTTTATCGGTAGAAACAATGCAAAAAAAAAAAAAAAGAAAACTCTATGA
>CAVBXG010000017.1:0-42729 GCA_963599585.1 bacterium | reverse complement strand
AGTTTGATGGTTCTCTTACTGATAAAACTCAAGATTATCTTTTGTATCCGTACAAATATTACAAAATAAATGGAAATGTTGATACATATGCAGTTTTAAATGGTGTCTTTTTTGAATACAAGAAATGTGGTTTCTGTTTTTCTACGGATTTTAATTCCGTTTTTTTTGCGGCTCAGAATGGAATCTACAATGTAAACTGGAAATATAAACGTAACTTGTTTTTTAATGGTTCAGCCGGAAAAGATTCTAAAAAAATAGATTTTTTGAATTTAGCAGGATTGATTTCTATAAATTGCAAGGCAGAATATTCATTCTCGATAGAAAAAGCTGAATTTAATATTTTTCTTGCAAAAGATTTTTTGATTCCATTTAAGATTTCAAAAAAATCTAGTTCTGGTGGAGGAAATAGTTCTTCTGATAATACTAAAACTTCTGAATTTGCTGTTTCTTGGATTTTTTCTGGTATTTCTGGAGGAATTTCGGTCAGGTTGTAAAAAAATAACCACCGAACAGTTTTCAATTCCTAAAATAAACATTGACAAGTAACTTTATTGTTATTATATTTTGTATTAGTTACAAAGTGTAACTTACTGTTTATGCGGATTTTTTAGGAGAAAATATGTACTTGGAAAAAATCAATTCACCAGCTGATTTGAAAAAACTTTCGTTGGAAGAGATGACGGCACTTGCGGGCGAGATGCGCGAGGCTTTGTTCAACCGGCTTACGAAAATCGGCGGACATTTTGGACCGAACTTTGGAATGGTTGAGGCGACGATTGCGCTTCACTACGTTTTTAACTCGCCTGTGGACAAGTTTGTTTTTGACGTTTCGCATCAGAGTTGTGCGCACAAGCTTTTGACCGGGCGAAAGGCCGGATATTTGGACGAGGCGCATTTTGCGGAAGATTCGGGCTACACAAATCCAGAGGAAAGCGAACACGATTTTTTCAATGTCGGACACACTTCAACTTCAATTGCGCTTGCGGCTGGACTTGCGAAAGGACGCGATGTTCTTGGCGGAAAGGAAAATATCATCGCGGTGATTGGCGACGGCTCTCTTTCCGGCGGCGAGGCTCTTGAAGCTTTGAGCGTTGCCGGTTCTGAGCTGAATTCAAATTTCATCATTATTGTGAACGACAATGAAATCGCGATTGCGGAAAATCACGGCGGAATCTACAAGAATTTGAAGGAACTCCGCGAAACCAACGGAAAATCTGCGAACAATATGTTCCGTGCGTTCGGGCTTGATTACATCTATGAGGAAAATGGAAACGACATCGGCGCGATGATTGCGCTTTTTGAAAAGGTAAAGGACATTGCCCATCCGATTGTGCTTCACATTCACACTTTGAAGGGAAAAGGCTACGCTCTTGCGGAAAAAAACAAGGAAGCATGGCACTGGACGCTTCCATTTGACCGCGCGACCGGAAAACCGACTGTGAATTTTGGAAACGGCGAAAGCTACGGCGTGATTACTCCAAACTGGATTATGGAGCGTGCGGCAAAAGACAAGAAATTTGTTGTTGTGACTCCTGCAATGCCGGCTTCGGTCGGGCTTGTGCCGGAGCTTCGCGAAAAACTGGGCGCGCAATATCTTGATGTTGGAATTGCGGAGGAGGCGGCTACTGCTGTCTGCGCTGGAATCGCAAAAAACGGCGGAAATCCGCTCTTGGTTACAAATATGACATTCTTGCAGCGCGCGTACGACCAGATTTCGCAGGACGTTTGCATCAATAATCTGCCGGTTACAATGCTTATGAACTACACATCGTTTGATGGGCTTACGGACATTACCCATCTGGGAATTTTCGGGCTTGCGGCGTTCACAAATATTCCAAATCTTGTGGTTCTCTCTCCGACTTGCGCAGAAGAATATTTGAATATGCTGAATTGGGCGATTGAACAGAAATCCCATCCGGTTCTGATTTTGATTCCGGGAAATGAAGTTTTCCACCGTGAATCTTGCGCCGCTGAAAAATCTTTTGACGCGCTTGATACTTACAAACTTGAAAAGAAGGGCGAGAAAGTTGCGGTTGTTGCGCTCGGCGATTTTTACCAGAAAGGCGAGGTGCTTGCATCTGCAATAAAAAACGAACTCGGATTTGAGCCGGCTTTGATAAATCCTCGTTTTGCCAGCGGCGTTGACAAGAAGCTTCTTGAAGAATTGAAAAAAGACCACGAGCTTGTGATTACGCTTGAGGACGGAATTGTGAGCGGCGGTTTCGGCGAAAAAATCGCCTCGTTCTACGGCACTTCAAAAATGAAAGTCAAGAATTATGGTCTGGAAAAGAAATTCTACGACCGCTACGACCCGCAGAAACTTCTGAAGGAGTTTGGAATGACGACCGAACAGATTGTGGCGGATGTGAAAGAAATTCTGGGAAAGTAGAAAGTAGGAGATAAAAAATTGGGCGTTCCTCCTGCGACGGTTTCGATAAACGTTGGAGGGGAAACTTCGTCAACGGTCTCGACCGTCGCAGGGGGCGGGCTATTACAGGTTTCGGCTGCCGCCTGCATTGCTGCACTCCGCTTTGCTACGTTCCGCAACGGCTTCGCCGCCTTTCATATCCCTAACGCAAAATCGTACTGAGTACGAAATGGGCTTTCTTCAAATTCTGCAATCGTACTCAATACGAATGTCGATTTTTCAAATTTCTTGCTTCGTATTCGCTACGATTGCCGATTTTTCCTGAAAACGCAAAACGTACTGAGTACGAATGTCATTTTTTACAAATCTATTGAATCGTACTCACTACGAACGCTGTTTTTTTAAATTCCGCAAATCGTATTCAGTACGAAATATTTTTAAAATTACTAGAGGAAAATAATGGAATATCCAAAAGGCTATGTTTTTGAATTGATGGAAAAGGGCGGTCCAACAGATTGCCGCGAGCCGTATTTTAAGGAAGCGTCTGCCGAAATGGTTCGTGCGCGAACGCTTTGCGCAAAGGCGAACGCCGTTCTGCCGGAAAATCCCGAGTACGTGAAATATCTGGAGGAGCTTTTCGGGCGCAAACTGGACGACGTGCGGATTCTAACTCCGTTCATCTGCGATTTTGGAAACCGCGTAAAGTTTGGAAAAGGCGTTTTCATCAACCATTCGGCGATTTTAAGCGCGAGCGGCGGAATCGAGTTTGAGGACGGCGTAAGCATCGCACCGGGCGTTCGAATTGCGACAATAAACCACGACTTCAACCAGCGGCACACAATCTACACCTACGGCAAAGTCACAATCAAGAAAAACGCCTGGATTGGAATGAACGTGACAATAGTTCCCGGCGTTACAATCGGCGAATATGCGGTGGTCGCAGCCGGCGCAGTCGTAACAAAAGACGTTCCGCCTTATGCAGTAGTCGGCGGCGTTCCCGCAAAAGTGATAAAAATGCAGAATCTGGCGGAGCAGAAGGAGTAAAAAGGGGAGCAGGGCGTTACCCTCGCTCCGCTCGGGTCGGGCTATTCGTGGTTACGTGCTAGCCGCACTTCATTGCTACACTTCGCGTTGCTCCGTTCCGCAACGGCTGCGCCGCCCCTACAATCCCTAACGCAATAAAACAAGGAATAAAACATGAAAAAACTGATTTTTATTTTAGGAGTTTTTTTAATGGGCGTTCCCTGCCTACCGTGCAGCAGGCATGTCGGGCGTTACATTGTCTGTGGAACGCTCGTGCAAGGGTATTTTAAAATTCGGATTGTTTGAGTTTTTTCTTTTTATGCGCGGTGATTATCATATTGCTTCCCTGCGACAATTTTTCTGTGTGCTTTCAGTTTTTTGAGCGCCCAGTCGTAGTGGCTGCTTGTTGAGCTGATAAAATATGCGCCGAGGTTCGTTGTTCCTGTCCAGGCAAAATGTTTTTTTGCAAAAAGCTCTTCGTTGGAAAATGATTCTGCAAGTTCCATCAGTTTTCTGTGCGATTCGACAAAGGCGGCAAGGGCTTTTTCAAGCGGAACGTTTTGGCAGTTTTGCCAGATTGCGCGGTTCATGTCGCCGTAGTTTTTCCAGTTGTACGGTTCGGGTAAAAACTGATACACAATTGCAGGCTTTCCGGTTTCGGATTTTGTGTTTTCAGCGACAAATTTCAAGAGCAGCTTGTGCCATTCAACAAGGTGGCAAATCATATCGCGAGTGTTTTTGTCGCGGCTCCAGTGCGCTTCTTTTTTGTTCAGCGAAGAAAAGTCGAACGGCGTGGATTTTTCAGCGTCGTTCATCGAAGCAATAAATTTTACAAGTTCATCGTAATTTTTTTCTGCAAGCGTAAGCAAATCAGTTTTATTCTGCGGTCTTGGCATTTTGTGTCTCCATTCTTATTAACTAATTATGTTAGTTAATTTATAACGGCAGGTTTTTCTTTTGTCAAGAAAGCGGGTTTGTAAGAATTGGAAGTTGACCTGAAATTTGCCCACAAAACAAACTTAATTTTTTCTGTCCAAATATCTCGTTTTGTCTTTTTCTGTAATTTCGCGGATGACTTTGCATGGAGTTCCAACTGCAATGACGTTCGCCGGAATATTTTTTGTTACAATGCTTCCTGTTCCGATAATCGTGTTGTCGCCGATTGAAACTCCTGGAAGAACTTTTACGTCTCCGCCGAGCCACACATTTTTTCCGATATGAATAGGTTTTCCGTAGCAGCCGCCGTTTATTCTTTCCGTTGCGTCTGTGGCATGATTTGCCGCATAAAGCCCGATGTTTGGTCCAAGCAATGTATGAGAGCCAATCGTAACTTCCGCGCAGTCAAGAATCACGCAGCCAAAATTGATATAAACGTCGTCCTCGATAGCGATATTTTTTCCGACCCTCTTAAAAATCTGCTGCATGAGTTGCGTCCGCAGTTCAGTTTCGTCATCATCCGTTTTATTGTACGCCCTGAACAGTTTTTTTGCCGCAACTCTGCGCTCAAACAACTCCGCATCAAAATCATTGTATATCAAACCGTTTTGAAGCCGTTCCCATTCTGTCATTTTGATTTTCCTTCGCCGAAAATTTGTCCGGCATTTTTTATTATTTGTGATAATGAGTTCCGCATTGGGCGATTTCAATGTATTTCTCACCCTCTTTTTCGATTATTCGGTAGACAATGCGGTTAAAAAGGTCAATTCTGCGGCTCCAGAATCCAGACAAATCTCCAGCAAGAGCTTCTGGCTTTCCGATTCCGTCGTAAGGATTGCGCTCAATATCTTTCAGAATGGCATTCGCCTTTTTCAGCAGTTTTTTATCTTCTTCCTGCAGTTTCAGATAGTCTTCCCATGCCAGGTCGTACCACAGTTTTTTCATCAGTCAATCTCAATAGGTTCATGCTCTGAAACATTCACTCCATTTTTGATGTCGGCAACTGCTTTTTTCAGAAAAGCCTGATTTTCCTCACTCCAAAAAGGATCTGGTTCAGAAATCTTGAACGGAATTTCATGCGTGCTTACAACTTTTTTTGCAAAAAGATTAACTGCGGCGGAAACGGTAAGTCCAACCGAATCGCAGAATTTTTCAAATGCATTTTTTGTCTTGTCATCCATTCTTATGCTGATTGTTGCCATATAAATCTCCAAAATTGTAATATATATCACATACAATGTAATACGCACAAAGTCCGATGTCAAGAAAATAAATACAGTTCTTACTTTCCTTCAAACTGTTCCATGCCTTTCATCATCACATCGAGCGAAAGTTCAAAACTTTCTTCTATTGAAATCGGGTTTCCGAACGAATTGTGAATCACTAAAAGCGAAAATCCTTCCAAAAAGGCGCGGTATGTGCGCAAAAGATGATTGGCGGTTTCCCGGCTGATTTTAAGCTTGTCGGTCTGGGCAAAAAAGAAGTCGTAAAGTTTTTCGGTCGCCTGAACAAGTTCCGGGCTTTCGTATTTGTTGTACCAGAGCATCGCCTCAAAAACTCCGGGATTTTCAAGCGCATATTTATAGAAGAGATTTGCGTATTGACGCAAAGCCTCGTGTGCGTCGTCAGTTTTAATCTGCTCGGAAAGCGGCTCGATTCCGTGTGTCCAGCCGTAAATCATTAGCGACTTCTGAATGTCCTCCTGACTTTCAATGTGGTTGTAAAGCGACGGCTTTTTTATTCCAAAATGCTCGGCAAGCGTCGTGATTGTAACGTAACTCAAGCCACACTCATTCGCAAGTTTTACCGCCGCCTCAATAACTTTTTCCCTTGTAAGACCCGCACGCGGCATAATTTCCTCCCATTAGACTAATTTGATTAGTTGTTTTATAACAACAGAGTTTGAGTTTGTCAAGGAATCATCTTGCTCATTGCAAAACTTCCGTTCTACGATAAGTATGTAGGTTGCCGGCGAAAAATGATGTAGACTGCATTCAAGACGTCTTAAATTATTTTTCGAGGTGAATATGAATCAATATGTTACAGGTTCAGTGATAAAGCGGCTTCGTGAAAAGCAGAGGCTGACCCAAAATCAGCTCGCGAACTTTTTGGGCGTGAGCGACAGGACAGTTTCAAAATGGGAGACAGGGAGGGGATTTCCAGACATAACTTTTCTTGAGCCGCTTGCGAAAATCCTGAAAGTTTCGGTTGCGGAGCTTTTTTCCGGGGCGTAAATTGAAAACGGCAACAGGTCGGCGAATCTTTCAAAGTCGAATTTTTACGTGTGCCCGGTCTGCGGAAACACGATTTTCAGCGTGGGAAAAGCTTGTGTGAGCTACTGCGGAATCCTGCTTCCTGCTCTTGAAGTTGAAAACGCGCTGGTGGAAAACCACAAAATTGAGATTCAGAAAGACGGCGGCGAGATTTTTGTTTCGATGAATCACGAGATGACAAAAACGCATTACATCTCATGGTTCGCCTGCGTTCGTTTGGATTCAGTTGAATTTGCAAAAATGTACCCTGAACAGAACGCAGAGGCAAGATTCCGAAACGCCGGAAAATGCAGAATCTACGCCTACTGCATAAAACACGGACTTTTTGAAGCCGACTTTTGACGTTTTTGTGCTTCGGGACACTCCCGCTCTCTGTTTCCGCATGGAAATGCCCGGTTTTTATTTCCCGTTTGCCGTTTCCAGCTGGAAATGAGAAGCGGGAAATTATTTTTTGCTTTTTCCAGCCGGAAATGGGCTGTTTTTTTATCCCGCTCGCTGTTTCCGAGCGGTTTTGCCTTGCGGGATTTTTTCGCTTGCTGATTTCAATTGACTAGCTGACAAAACTGTGCAGAAAATATCAGGAGAGGATTTTTCTTTTGGTTTATCCTGATGATGTGCCGCGGAGATTTGAAAAGAATCTGCCACACACAAAATATTTTCAATGGAAGTAAATTTATGGAATGGCTTACGGCGATGAAAAAATCAATCGGGTTCATGGAAGACCATCTTTTCGACGATATTTCGGCCGATGATGTCGCAGAGGAAATTTTTATGTCCCCATTTTATTTTCAGCGTGGGTTCAAGATTCTGACCGAGATGACGCCGTCTGAATACATAAGAAACAGGCGGCTTTATCTTGCGGCTCTTGACGTTCTGGGCGGAAAAGAAAAAGTGATAGACATCGCGCTCAAGTACCGCTATGAAACGCCGGAAAGTTTTACGCGCGCGTTCACACGTTTTCACGGAGTTTCGCCGGTTCAGCTGAAAAATTCGCCAAAGTCTCTCCACGTTTTTCTTCCGTTGAAAATCACAATTTCCATCTCAGGAGGAAACAAAATGGAAAAACTTGACTTTACGGTTAGCCCGATTTTCGGCTTTAAGGTGATTGGATTTGAAAAAATCATCAGCGCGGAAAACGCCTACAACGAGATTCCGAAATTCTGGAATGAACTGCGCGAAAAATATTTCAGCAATGTTTATTCAGGCAAAAAAGATTTGAATCCGCAGGAGCAAGCTATAAAAGACAACAGCATCGGCGAGTACGGAGTGTGCATTGGCGACATTGGCGGCGGAAAATTCCGCTATATGATTGCTGGAAAATACTGCGGCGGCAAAGTTCCGGCTGGAATGACGCTTTTTGAGTTTCCCGATATGGAATGGGCAAAGTTCAAATGTGTCGGCCCGATGCCGAAAGCCCTTCAAAGCGTGAACACAAAAATCTTCAAGGACTGGCTTCCGGGCAATCCCGACTATGAAATGTCGGCAGGCTACAACATCGAATGGTACGACTGTGAACGCGGCTCAATGACAGACGAAGATTACCGCAGTGCAATCTGGATTCCTGTTTCCAAAAAGAAATAACCGGCCTCGGAAAAAACAAGCTTCAGATTTTTCTGGCGTTCTCTCCTGCAAACAAATGTTCGCAGGGGGGGGCGGGCTGCTACAGGTTCCGTGCGCAATTCGTGCTATCTCCATTGCTACACTTCGCGTTGCTCTGTTCCGCAACGGCTTCGCCGCCTTCCGTATCCCTAACGCAACGCGTTGTTAAAAGTTTATGATAATTGTCAACTTTCGATTTGAGTTTTACCATTCAATTCGAATTTCCAGTTTTTTCAGCAAATGTACATAAAGTATCGCCGCCGGAATAAAGTCGAGCGTCATTCCGATTCCGAACATCAGGCAGATTCCTGTCAAAGTTGGAACAAAAATTCCTGCACAATATAAGATGAACATAATTCCGTAATAAACCACGTCGGTGCAGACGGACTGAATCAGCATATAGTTTGTTTTTCCAAGTCCGTAAAAAGTTGCGTCAAAAATGCAGGTGTTAAAGATAAAAGTTATGTAAAATCCGGTTTCAATCAAAGCAATCCGAAAAACTGTTTCATATTCGGCAACGTTCATCACGAATTTTAAAAATGGCTTCCAAAGCGGAATCGAAAAAATCCAAATCAAGGCAAAAACAGAAGAAAGACAAATGTAGCCAAAAGTTTTTGACCTGATATTTTCTTGGTTTTCTGCGATTTCTTTTTTTACAACATCGGCAAGTGAAAGAGCGGGCAGCAAAAGCCAGTTCCAAATAAAATTGTTCGCAACCCAATAATTTCCTTGCTCTGAAACCACATTCACCATTCTAACGACCATCATCATAAACGCAAGATTCCGCAAAAATGATTCAATTCCTGAAAATTTTCCAACGGAAAACCATTCTTTAAGCCAAGAAAAATCTAACCGTGTCTTTTTGAAGATTTGAAATCCGTCTTTTGAAAGCAGAAAAAACGAAACCGCTAAAACGCAAATGTTCGCGATTATGTTTGAAACTGCAATTCCGTTTACGCCAAGATTCAAGGAAACAGGCAGCGTGCTTACAAGAAATGTGTCCAAAATTATAGAAAGACCTGTTTGAACTCCAAGAAGAATATAAATGAAGAAATCTTTTTCCAGCGTGATAAAAACAAGAAACAAAAATCGCCACAAAGTTGAAAATAATGCGGCAATGGTTTCAAGGCGAATGTAGAGGACTGTTGCATCGGAAAGATTTTTGTTTTGCGCCATAAAATTTACAAGCGGCTTTGCAAAAATAAAAATCAATGCAGACAAAACGATGTAGATAAAAACTGTTGTGAAAAGTCCTGTGCGGATTTTGTTTTCAAGTTCATCGTGATTGTTCAAGGATTTTCCGAGCAAAAAGAAAAGCGGAAGAATCAGCGCTTCCTGAATAACTTCGTAAAAAAGATTCACCCAGGAAAGCTGACTTGCAATGTTTATTCCCCAATCGTTTGGCAAGTTTCCAAGAAAATAAATTCGTACAGTCTGATAAATTGACGGAAGAAGCATTGTTGCAAAAATCGCGAAAAACAGCCTGTAGTTTACCGATTTTAGTGCTTTTACAAATTTCATCCGATTTCTCCTTTGATTTTTGTGCGATTTTCTTGAACCCAAAGTTTTGAAAATTCGACCCAATCTTTTGTACGCTCGTATTGAAAATTTTGTGGCGACATTTGTAAAATAACTTTATCCATTCGCCAAATCAGTTTGTCTGCAAAATTGGAAAGAGTTTCTTTGTCGGCATTGTAAGTGGCAAGGGCGGTTTTCATCTGCTCAAAAATGTCGATTTTTGAGCGGCGGTGGCTGCCAATGTTTATCCAAAGCCACAAAATGTAAGTCAAATCTTCCCAACGTTCTCCTGGAGCGGCACTGTCCCAGTCGATGATTCCAATCGGCTGATTTTTCAGAAAAACCGTATTGCAAGGCGACAAGTCGTTATGGCAGACAACTTTTTTTGAATTTGTAAAATCCAGCGAAATGTCGTGAAATTGCCGAACCATTTTCATAAAACTGCAAAGTTGAACAAGACTTGTTTCTCCAATTTCTTTTGGAACAATGCCATTTATATAGAAGAATCTGTCTCGACCTTGCTCATCCTGTCCCAAATATCTTTGTGAAAACGGATAATTTTGCTTTTCAAGAAATTGCAAGAATCTGTTTGCAAAATCACTCTCCTTTTTGTGCGGGCGGTGAACTTCATTCCCGATTTTTACAACGCCAGCTGTTGACCGCCCGCCGGTCAAAATCTCTTCTTGCATTTGGATATTGTAGCATGGAATTTTGGAAAATGGGGATAAAAATTCTTGACAACTGATATTTGGTTTGTTATATTTTGTGTTAGTTACATTACGTAACTTAATTGCGAGTTTTTGCATTGCAAAAACTCGGTAGTGAGCAAAGTCTGCAATGCAGACGACGCGAACGTACGTTAGGCTGTGCAAACCGAAGGTTTGCTGCGAGATTTTGCTGGCGCAAAACTCGTTTATTTACCGTGTGCGCGCTCGCGCACGACCTAACGCTATTGCGTTAGGCTATGGAGCACTGGCGAAGGCTGTTTGAACAGCCGACCCGAACGAAGCGAGCGAAAGCGAACGCAGTGAGGGGAACGCCCGAAAAATTTGGAGGAAACATGAAAAAACTTTTAATTTCACTTTTGGCAGGAGGAATTCTTATGTTTGGAGCAAATGCGCAAAACGCAAAAAAGACGGTTGTCTGCTATTTCAGTGCGACGGGAACAACAGAGCGGCTGGCGAAAACTGCGGCTTCGGCTTTGGGCGCGGACTTGCACGAAATTGCTCCAGTTCACAAATACACGAGTGCGGACTTGAACTGGCGAGACAACAATTCACGCTGTGTAAAGGAAAACAACGACATTAAAAGCCGTCCGGCTATCGCGAACTCAATCGCCCTGAGCAGCTATGACAACGTGATTATCGCTTATCCAATTTGGTGGGGGCTTGCGCCGAAAATCGTCTACACATTTGTTGAACAGAACGATTTTAACGGCAAAAATCTTGTAACGCTCTGCACTAGCGGCGGAAGCGGACTCGGCCGTAGCGGCTCGGATTTGGCAAAGCACGCAGAGGGTGCAGTCCTGAAAGGCGGAAAAGAATTCCGTGGAAGCGCATCCGGCGAGGAAGTGAAAAAATATATCGACGGGATTTTGAAATAAACATTACAGAAAAATTTTTTGAAGGAAATTGGTATGCCACAAAACGAAAATTCAGAGAATCAGAATCCGCGGAAAATTGTTCAGACGGCTGGGCGGGAGGCTCTTGGCGAGTTTGCGCCGGACTTTGCTCATTTCAACGATGATGTTCTTTTCGGTGAAAACTGGAACAATCAGGACATCGACCTAAAGACGCGCTGCATTATTACGGTTGTCTCGCTTATGTCGCAGGGAATCACGGACAATTCGCTCAAATATCATCTTGAAAACGCAAAGAAAAACGGCGTTACAAAAAAAGAGATTGCTGCGATTGTTACCCACATTGCGTTTTACGCTGGCTGGCCGAAAGCGTGGGCTGTTTTCAATCTTGCAAAGCAGATCTGGACGGAGTAGGTTCTGTTATTCACATAGAAAGGAAATACAAAATGAAAAAGCAATTTCTGCCGTTTTTTATGCTGGTTGCCTTTGCTTCTGCTGGAGTTTTTGCCCAGAATCAAAATATCGGTCAAAATCAGAGTGTTGTTTATTTTACGCGGGACGTTTCTTCCGCTGGGCTTATGAAAGTTTACCGTGCGCTGAACCAGAAAATCGAGGGAAACGTGGGAATCAAGGTGAGCTTTGGCGGACCTGGCGAGGAAGTTTTGCAGCCGGAGCTTTTGCGCGAGCTTGTCAGGACGACTGGCGGAACGATGTTTGACGGAAACGGCTTGTCGGGCAACAGGCGCACTTCGGAAATGAATCTTTTGTATGCAAAACAGCACGGATTCACGGAAATCGGAAGATGCGTGATGTTGAGCGACAGCGACTATATCAACCTGCCTTTGAGCGGCGGAAATCTTTTAAAATACGCGCGAACTGGAAAAGAATTTGCGGATTTTGACACGCTGATTTCGGTTTTTCGCGTTCGGCTTCACATGCTCCCGGCGTTTGACGGAAATATCAAGAATATTTCGCTCTGCCTTGCCAACCGTAGCGGGAAATGCATTATCCATTCAGGCGGAACGGACGAAAATTATTATCACAGCACACCAGCCGACGTTCTTGAAAAAAGTTTTGCCGATGTCGCAAAAGCCGCCCTTGACTACAAGAAAAACTGGGCATTCATCAACGTTCTTGACGACATCGAGCCACAGGACAACTGCCGTGGCGCAAAAAATCTTGGAAAAATCGGAATCATCGCCTCTAGCGACATTGTTGCCCTTGAGCAATGCACTTTGGACTTTGTAATTGAAAAAGCTGATGTTGACAACGTCGCAAAATCTGAATGGAAAGTCGCCCACCGCACAGGAATGGTTGAGCAGCTTGAAAAACTCGGCGGCGGCACAAGAAACTACCGGCTCGTGGAAGTGAAGTAATCTGGAGATAAGATAAAAATTGCCTGAAATGGCATTTGTTTTATAAGAGCGTGCAATAAAAGCTTTGACTGAAACAGCGTCAAAGTTTTTGTTCACAAGATTGACTTTTTAGAGAGGAATTTATGACAAAAGAAGAATTTTCTAAAATCGACAAGTTTGGAGTTGGAGCACCGAATGACGCGTTTGCGAAGTATTTTATCGGGCAGTCGTTCTTAAAGCCGCTTACGGACGCAAAAAAAGGCGAGATTCCGATTTTCAATGTTACGTTTGAGCCGGGCTGCCGCAACAATTGGCACATTCATCACGCTTCAAAGGGTGGCGGCCAGGTTTTAATCTGCACGGCGGGAAGTGGCTGGTATCAGGAATGGGGAAAATCGCCCGTTTCAATGGAAGAAGGAAGCGTTGTTGTGATTCCTGCGAACGTGAAGCACTGGCACGGCGCAAAAAAAGACAGCTGGTTCAGCCACATCACGTTTGAGCCGGCAGGCGAGGGAACTTCCAACGAATGGCTTGAGCCGGTAAGCGACGAAGAATACGGAAAACTTGGGGAATAGCCGGGCTTGAAAAACGTTCTATGGCACGGTATAAAAAAGGTCTGAATCTAAATGTGAAGAAGGTTTTGCTTAAAAATGATACCAATTTATCTTCAAGGTTTGTCTTTGGGGCTTGCTTATGTTGCGCCAATCGGTATGCAGAACTTGTTTGTTATCAACAGCGCAATGAGCCAGAAGCTGGGACGGGCAATTGCAACTGCTTTGATTGTTATCTTCTGGGATATTTCGCTTGGGCTTGCCTGTTTTCTTGGCGCTGGTGCTCTGATGGAGGCTTTGCCGTGGCTACAGAAAATCATTCTTGGCATTGGAGGGCTGCTGGTTATTTTCATAGGCGTTGGTCTTATCCATTCCAAAGCTGATTTAAGCGGCGGAAAGGATGTGAATCAGCCTCTTTGGAAAATTGTGGGTTCGGCTTTTATCGTAACGTGGCTGAATCCGCAGGCTTTGATTGACGGAACTTTGATGCTGGGGGCTTTCCGTGCCTCTTTGCCGGAAGGCGGCAATCCGTATTTTATTACCGGTTTTGCTTGTGCAAGTTTTCTTTGGTTTAGTTGCCTTGCAGTTTTGGTTCACATTCTTGGCAGCAAAATCAACAGCCATGTTCTTACCTGGCTGAACCGCATTTGCGGCGTTGTGATTGTTCTTTACGGAATCAAGCTGCTTGTTAATTTGGTGAAAATGTTTTGGGCGTGAACAACTGGTTGCGTTAGGCTATGCAAACGAAAGGTTTGCTGCGAGATTTTGCTGGCGCAAAACTCGTTTATTTTACATGTGTGCTCTCGCACACGACCTAACGCTATTGCGTTAGGCTATGGAGCACATGCGGAGCAGTCCACTGGAGCGAACGAAGTGAGTGAAGCGGATGAGCGTTTAGCGAAGTGCGGAACAGCCGACGGTTGCGGAGGTTGAGCTTGTCGAAACTATAGCAACCGGAACGTCCAAATATTATAGAAGAAATTTTTGAGGAGAAATATCGAAATGAAAATCATCTGTTTTATGTATGCGAGCCTTGACGGGCGGATTGACTGCGCGATGACTGAGAAAATCGACCCGGAGGCGAATGCTTATTACACTCATCTTGCGTCGTTCGGGGATTTTACGCAGATTAACGGAAAGACGACGAACGCAATGCACTACGCGGAAAACGGTGTTTTTGAGGCGGAAAATTACTGCGCTTGCGGCGAAACTTTTTTCAAGGCGGAAGATGCGGCTGGCTATCAGGTCTGCATGGACACAAAAGGAACTTTGCTTTGGCGAACGAACCGCATTGACGGAAAGCCTCTGGTTGTTGTTACAAGCGAAAAGGCGAGCACGGAATATTTGGATTATTTGAAGTCGAAAGGAATTTCGTACATTGCTTGCGGCGCGGAAAAAATCGACCTGAAAAAAGCTGTTTCTGTTTTGGAAAAAGAATTCGGCGTAAAAAAATCAGTGATTACCGGCGGCGGACACATAAACGGCTCGTTTTTGGATGCAGGTCTTATTGACGAAGTTGAGATGATGTTCGGTCCGGGAATCGACGGGCGCGAAGGCTGGGCTGCAAGTTTTGACGGTCGGCCTCAGGACAGAAATCCTGTTGCGCTGGAGCTTCTTGACGTTGAGCGGCTTGAAAAAGGAACTGTGCTTTTGAAATACAAGGTGAAGAAGTAAAAATCGCTTGCAATGCCAGTTGTTTATAAAAAGTTTAAATTTTGTTTACTTTCATTTAAAGAAAATCTGATATATTTTAAATATGAAAAAGAATTTTATTTTCTTTAATTTTATGTTTTTTGGCGTTGCGGTCGCTTGTTTGTTCGCTCAAAGTTTTAAGATTGAAAATGTTGACTACGAGATTTTGGGGCGGACGCAGGAAAAATTTTTGAGGAATGAAGTTCTGATTGACACGGAAAAAACTTTTTCTTCAAAAGACGAGCTTGACTTGTACATTGATGACTGCAAGATGCGGCTTTTGAATCTTCGGATTTTTTCTGATGTGAACATTGAAATTGAAGAAAATTTGTCGCTGGAAGAATCTAATGCGCTGGCTGCAGGAAATTCGCCGGCTTCTGATGTGGCGGTGGCTTCAGATTCTGGCGGTTCGATTGATTCTTCGGAAGTTGTTCCAGTTCGCCTAAAAATCCGCGTGGAAGATTCAAAGCATTTTCTGCTTTTGCCGTACCCGAAGTACAGTTCGAACGATGGTGCGGTTTTGAAAATAAAAATGCGAGATGATAATTTCCGCGGCACAATCACTCAAGTTGAAAGCGAGGTTTTTGGCGGAATCTCGGATTTTTCTTCGTTTTCGCCCGAAAATTTTAACGCGGGATTTGCGCTCAACTTTAATTATCCGATTTTTTACAAGTCGTTTGGAATTTTTGCGACAACAGATAGTTCTGTAAAGTTCACTTTTGATTCCCCGGTTCCTTCTTACGACGTAAACGCCGGGCTTTCGTTTGTTTTTCCGCTTGAAAAAAATAAAATGCGCCAGCTTGTCATTGATTTTTCGCAGGGGCTTGTTCGGGGCGACGAGGAGCACGCGCTTTTTGGAAACGACATTTTTTATTCAGAATATGCGAAACTTTCTTTGCCGATAAAAATGAACTTTGCGGATTCAACGCTTACGCCGTACACTGATTTTTTTTATTGCTGGAGCGACCGCGAGCTTAATTTTGATGATACGGAACTTTCTTCGCCGCTTACAAAAACTGGACTTTCTTTTGAATTTGGTCGTGTTGACTGGCTTGGAAATTTCCGGCAAGGAGTTAGCGCTATTTTTGATGGCGGAAGCGGATTTGACTTTAGGCGGAATGATTTTATTCCGTATTTTTCAGCGCAGGTTAATGCGTTCAAGGCTTGGGAAAAAATTGGAATTATCTCGCAGCTGAATTTTTTTCAGGACAAAAACGAACGCCCGATTGGAGTTTTTTTGCGCGGAATTCGCGACACGCCAGAGATTTCCTCAAAAAATCTTGCCGACCGTTTTCTTTACGTTCCAACCGCTCTTTGCTTGAACTTGGATTTTCCGTTTCATCTTTTTTCGTTCAAGCCGAAAGAAACTTCGCGCATAAAAGATTTTGGATTTGAAGTTCAAATTTCGCCGTTCGTGGATTTGGCTTTGACAAAAAATAATATAACCGACAGATTGTTCAGCCCTAAAGACGGCTGGTATTCTGGAGGCTTTGAAGTTCTAGTTTACCCGGAAAAATGGAAAAGCATTGTTGTGCGCGCGAGTCTTGGCTTGGACTTGGGAAACTTGATTTTCTCAAAAATTCCCGGAAGCACTTATGACACAAGCTGGCGAAGCAACCTTTCCGCCTACGAGATTTTTATTGGAATCGGCTGGCAGTATTAGAAAAATATTTAATTCCTGTGAAGAGGAAGGCATATTCCCTCCGGGCAATTTTACAATTTATACTGCATGAAGTTTTGATTGTGGACAAAGCCGAAATCCGTGTACAGTTTTACGCCCATGTCGGATGCCGTTATCTGAACTGTTCCGCAGCCGTAGTCCTTCGCTTCTTTTACAACGCGGCTCAAAAGTTCCTTTGCGATTCCTTTTCTTCTGTAAGCAGGATTTGTGAACATGCTTGAAAGCAGCCTGATTTTTCCGCTTGGGCAGGCGAAGTACGGCGGCTTTTCCACGAAGGACATTCCGCTTGTTCCAACAATTTTTTTTCCGTCAAACGCAAGCCAGGAAACAAAAGTTCCGTCCGCAAGGTGGCGAAGATAATAATCTTTTAACGCAGGTCGCAAATCGATGTCTTCCTTTGCACCTTCTTCCCGAAGCTGATTGATTCTCATTTCGATAAAAGTGTCCAGTTCGTTTTCTGTAAGTCGTTTGTATTCTATTTTTCTATATTTTAACATTTCTTTTTCTGGCCTTTTTGTTCCGTTGCTCTTCTTAAAGAATCTTCTCCAACTCACGCAACAATTTTTCTTTCATCGTTTTCAGCTCATCTTCCGAAGGGCGGTTTTCATCGCTGTACATTTTTTCCATCGGATACCACCAGACCGGGCATTTTCCACCGTTTCCGTAATTTTCAATGTTGCCAGTTTTTCGCGGAAACAAATGCCAGTGCAAGTGCGCGTCGCCCATTCCCAAAAGCTCGTAGTTCATTTTTTCCGCCCCAAAAGCATTTGCCGCCGCCTCTGCAATAATCGACATTTCTTCCAAAAACTTCATCCTTTCCGCCTTTTCAAGCTGAAAAAGTTCCGTTTTGTCGTGATTTTTATACAGAAAAAGCGTGTAGCCATAAAAATGCTGATTGTCGCCAAGCACAACATAGCCAGTCTGCAGCTCCTTTACAAAATACGGATTCTGCCCTTTTTTTATCATTTTGATTCTGTCGCAAATAAAACACATTTTTTCACATTCTCCTGAATTTTCTTTTGGGCGTTTCCCTCACTGCGTTCGGGTCGGGCTTTGCGTGGTTACGCTATCGCTCCATTGTTTTGCACTGTGATTTCGACAAGCTCAATCACCGCACAAAACAACGGCTACGCCGCCACTTCAATCCCTAACGTGCGTTCGCGTCGTCTGCTTTGCAGACTCTGCTCACTACCTAGTTTTTGCAAAGCAAAAACTAGCACTTCTTTCTGTCTGCTGCGTCTGGCAGCAACATTTTCCAAAGTTTATTTCCCTTCAAATTGTTCCATGCCCTTTATCATCACATCAAGCGAAAGTTCAAAACTTTCTTCTATTGAAATTGGGTTTCCGAACGAATTGTGAATCACTAAAAGCGAAAATCCTTCCAAAAAGGCACGGTAAGTGCGCAAAAGATGATTGGCAACTTCACGGCTGATTTTAAGTTTGTCGGTCTGGGCAAAAAAGAAGTCGTAAAGTTTTTCGGTCGCCTGAACAAGCTCCAGGCTTTCGTATTTGTTGTACAAAAGCATCGCCTCAAAAACACCGGGATTTTCAAGCGCATATTTATAGAAGAGATTCGCATATTGGCTCAAAGCCTCGTGCGCGTCGTCAGTTTTTATTTGCTCGGAAAGCGGTTCGATTTCGTGCGTCCAGCCGTAAATCATCAGCGACTTCTGAATGTCCTCCTGACTTTCAATGTGGTTGTAAAGCGACGGCTTTTTAATTCCAAAATGCTCGGCAAGCGTTGTAATTGTAACGTAGCTCAAGCCTCGCTCATTCGCAAGCTTGGCCGCCGCTTCAATAACTTTTTCCCTCGTAAGACCCGCACGTGGCATAATTCCTCCATAAAAAGTCAATGACTAATTTGATTAGTTGTTTTATAACGGCAGAGGATTATTTTGTCAAGGGAAAGAAATTGTGGCAAAAATCTCTACGATAAGTATGTAGGTTGGCGGCGGAAAATGATGTAGACTGCATTCAAGACGTCTTAGATTATTTTTTCGAGGTGAATATGAATCAATATGTTACAGGCTCTGTGATAAAGCGGCTTCGCGAAAAACTGAAGCTGACTCAAAGCCAGCTTGCGGACTTTTTGGGCGTGAGCGACAGGACGGTTTCAAAGTGGGAGACTGGGCGCGGATTTCCCGACATAATTTTTCTTGAGCCGCTTGCAAAAATTCTGAAAGTTTCGGTTGCTGAGCTTTTTTCCGGGGCGGAAATTGAAAACGGCAACAGGTCGGCGAATCTTTCAAAGTCGAATTTTTACGTCTGTCCGGTCTGCGGAAACACGATTTTTAGTGTTGGAAAGGCTTGTGTGAACTGCTGCGGCATTCAGCTTCCTCCGCTTGAAGTTGAAAACGAACCGGCGGAAAACCACAAAATCGATGTGCAGAAAGACGGCGGCGAGATTTTTGTTCGCATGAACCACGAGATGACAAAAACACATTACATTTCCTGGTTCGCCTGCGTTCTCTTAGATTCCGTGGAGTTTGCAAAAATGTACCCGGAACAGAACGCCGAAGCTAGATTCCGAAACGCCGGAAAATGCAGAATCTACGCCTACTGCATAAAGCACGGACTTTTTGAAGCTGATTTTTGACAGAAAAAAGAAGTTTTGCTGTGAAAGAAATTCCGCAAGGCGATTTTATGTTATTTTCCCTTGCGGAATCATTCCGATTGATGAGCAAAAACAAATTCTCTTTTCGGAATTATTCCATTTTGTGAAAATATGCTATTTCTGTCTGCGGAATAATTTTATTAGTTGCCCGATGCGATTTTTACTAGTGTGAAAAATTTTATGCTTTCGCCTATCTTATTTTTTTCTTGAGTTATCATAACATTTTCTGACCGCACGCATTTTTGCAAAATGTTATCATAACGTTTACTGTCCGCAGATAATTTCTCAAAACGTTACCGCCCCCCCCCACGACAAAAATTCTTTCCCCTCATCGCTTACACAAAAACAAAAAATCTGCTATTATTGCCAGCAATAATTCAAAATAAAGCGACAATCTAACGAGCAGCCAAAAGCGTAAGTCCAGTTCGGACGCGTTTTTAGGCTGCTTTTTTTGTTTAAAAGATTGCTTTTTTGTCTTGAGGTGGTTATGAAAAACTATGACTTGGGGAGCGCGAAAATCGGACGGCTTGTGCGGCATTTTGCCCTTCCTTGCGTAATCAGCATGCTGGTTGCGGCTTTGTACAACATTGTTGACCAGATTTTTATCGGGTGGAGCAGCGCGGGCGCGGCAGGAAATGCGGCGACCAACATTGTCTATCCGTTCACGGTGCTTGCGCTGGGGCTTGCGCTTCTTGTGGGCGACGGCTCTGCGGCGATGTTCAGCCTTGCGCTGGGAGAGCGGAACAAGGAAAAAGCGGAAAAGTGCGTCGGAACTGGATTTTCGTTTCTGATTATTCTTTCGGTTTTGCTTTGCGCTTTGGGATTTTTGTTCAAGAATCAGATTCTTGCGGTTTTTGGCGCGAATCCAAATGAAAAGATTTGCTACGATTTTGCAGATGATTATTTTACGGTGATTTGCGCGGGACTTCCTTTTTATATGATTGGACAGGGCTTGAACGGCGCAATCCGTGCGGACGGTTCTCCAAAATTCGCGATGGCTTGCACGCTGGCAGGCGCGGTTTCAAACTTGATTCTTGACCCGGTTTTTATTTTCGTCTTTGGAATGGGCGTGCGCGGGGCTGCGGTTGCGACTGTAATCGGGCAGGTTCTGACTTTTGTGATGAGCATTTTTTATGTTTTCCGCTCAAAGAATTTCCGCCTGAATATGAAAAGTCTTAAACCTGACCTCCAGCTTCTTTCGCGGATTGTCATGATTGGAATGGCGTCGCTTATCGTTCAGCTTTCAATCGTGATTGTAATCGCCGTGAACAACAATCTTCTTTCAAAATACGGATACGGAACTTTCGCAAGCACAGGTGAGGCATTCGGCTCTGTGATTCCGCTTGCGGTTGTCGGAATCGTGATGAAGGTTTTTGGAATCGTGATTTCAGTTGTGATTGGAATCAGCTTGGGCGGCCAGCCGATAATCGGATTCAACATGGGAGCTGGAAACTTTGCGCGCGTAAAGGAAACCGTCCGCGTGATTTTGCGTCTTGTGCTTGCAATCGGCGTTGTGGTCTTTCTGATTTTTGAATTTCTTCCGGATTTGGTGATTTCGATTTTCGGAAAAGGCAACTCGCCTGAATACATCGAATACGCGCGGCTCTGCGTAAGAATCTTTTTGAGCGGAATCATAATGACCTGCTTCATAAAATCCGCGTCGATAATTTTGCAGTCAATCGGAAAAAGCGGAAAATCCACGGTTCTAGCTCTTATGCGCGATGTGATTGTCTTTGTTCCAGCTTCGATAATTCTTGCGACCGTGAGCCGCAACATCGTGACAATGCTCTGGAGCGCGCTCATAAGCGATGCAGTTTCGTTCGTGGTTGCCGTGATTTTTCTGAAAGTGGAGATGAAGAAGATGAAATGCAATTTGTAATGTGTAATGATTAATGCGCGATTGGTGATTTTTAATGTTTAAAAATGTAATTCCACCGCTCGCGTTATTGTTGTTAAACGTGCGGTGGAATATTTGCAGATGTTCGCATCTATTTCATCTGCAAGAAAAATTACAGCACATTATCCAAATTATCAAAGCCATCAGTTGCATTTGCAAAACCGTATTCAATCCAGATGTATGCCTTGCTTGTAATGTAGGTTGCTTGCGTTCTTATGCCGATAGAAATTGTTGTCAATCCGCCGAATTTCTCAAAATTATTTTCGTCAGCAGTCCAATGAGCCTCATAAGTTCTTGAACCTTCTGCAATTGCTGTCATCCAGTATTTCTCATCTTGGAAAAGGCTATCTTTTGAAATTTTGTCAATTTTAGCAAACTTTCCATACTTGCGTTCAAGCGGAGAAAGAAGTCTTGCAAATTCCTGTTTAACTTCCGTTCCGTAACTATTTGCTGGAATCTCGCGGCTTATTCCTTTTATATAGTACAGACCTTCTGTTTCGTTTATCCAAACAACGTATCCTTCAAAAAGCGGATGAGATTTTACCGGTTTGATGTAATATCTGTCATCAGAAATATATTCCGGCTCATTTCCGCCGCATGCTTTTGTAACGTCTTCAATCGTCATTCCCATGTTCAGCCCGAACGGTCCTGCAAAAACAGAAAGCGAACACACAAACAGCAAAGTAAAAATTGAAATCAGTTTTTTCATAGTTAAAATCTCCTCATAATATATGCTCTTTGAACAGCCTCTGTTGCTTTCCAGCCAAAATGACTGGCATTGTATTTTTGGGCTTCATCATCAAACATAACAGTATTACTTTTTAGAATAATATTAAACACTTCCATAAAATTCGGTTTTAACACAAATGGCAAAACAATTCCACATCGCATAAAGTCATTGCTTTCTTTGCAGCCAAAAACACAGTCCTCACAAAAATAGGTCGGAACATAACTACGCAATTTTGGACAACCGACAATTCCGCCACGACAAATTTTTAGCTTCAATCCATAATTCAATAAAATTTCTTTTCTTTCTTGAATCATGCGAATGTTATCATCATAAATGATTTTCATATTGCACGGATTTTTTAATGCGGCTCTCACATCTTCTTTTGACTCGAATGTTTTGTTTGATAAATCTATTTAAATGCAAGAAATTTTATGTTCCTTGATTTTATTGAGTTTTTCTTCATCAACTGCATGGCTTACAAGAATTTCCACCATGAAAACTCTGTTTTTTACAACTGCAAATATATCAGGAATTATATCGCCTAAAGATTTTTCAAGCTCAACTTTATCTGCAGAATGAAATTCAATTTTTTCTTTTCTCGGAATAGGCACAATCCCTTCTTCCGCGATAATTTCTTTTGCAAGAATATGAAGCGCTGTCTGCGAGCAACTTATGCTGTCGTTTCCGCTTATGTGCGCAAAGTGATGAACTTTTATTTTTCCGTGTCTTGCGACAAGTTTGCCGCCACATTTCTTGCAGATACAGCCGCACTGTTTTCCGTTCGGAACTTCATCAATATATACATTTTTTCCGGCTTTATTCACAGCCATCAAGATATAGTTTCTGTTCATTATATTTTCCCCTCGTCGTGCCAGATTCTCATCATTCCGTGGTAGAATGTTGGAATTTCCCATTTTTCGGTTTGCTCGATTTTTGTTTTCGTTATGAATTGCAAAAGTTTCAACGAAGCGTCCTGCTTAACCTGCTTTTTTGACGCGTTGTCGGCTTCAAAAGTTCTGTACCCTTCGAGAATCGCCTTGCAGTTCCAGATTGAATTTCCGTTTTCATCGTGATATTCGTTGAATTCATAGCGGACTTCCATAATTATCTTTTTCTGGAAAAGTTCGTGCAGCGTGCTTGCCGGATTTTTGTAGTCAAGATTCTGGAACTGCCGTTTTATTTCCTCTTGGCAGAGAAAATGGTAGGCTTTCTGTTCCGCGTTAAGCTTTGCCTGGGAGATTCCCTCTCCGCTTCCAGTAAATTTATTTTCTCCAATTTGGATTCCATATTCATGTTTTCCTGTTTTAGGATTTTTTGATGTGCTTCCAAAGCCGCCAAATCCGATTCCCACATTAAAAAGATTATCCGATTGCCAGTCTTCAGAATTATCAGTTTGCCATGCGAAAGGATGATAGCAAGGTTCGCCGAATCCAAGCCGGTTGGATTTTTCCTTGACAAGCAAAGCTAGATAACCGTTCATTGTTTCCATATCTAGCATTGTTCTGCAAACTTTTTCAAGATTTTTATAGTCCCAGTCGCAATCAGCGGCAACCGCTCCGATTATAGCCTCAAACAAATCCTCGTTCACAGATTTGCTGTTGTACACTTCGTTTTTCTCGTCACTTTTTCCAAGATAAAGGAACTTTGAAAATCCGATATTGTACATACAACGTGCAAGGCTTTCCTTACTCACTATAATCGATTTCAGCTTTGTAAGCTCGCCCTCGTTTTTTTCCGAGACAAGCTCATTGTTGAGAATCCTTGAAAATCTTTTGTACATCATCTTCGTAACAAAAAAATCAAGAATTTCATCTCCATAGAATTCAAGAACCTCGTTGTTCTGGACTTCCGGATGCTCCTCCGAATAAGACCTGCGCGTAAAAGCCTGTTCCAACAGCTGCAAATTCTTAAACTGATAGTCGATGTTGCTCTGAACAAAGTCAATGTCCTGCCTGTTCATAAAATGCTCCTAAAAATAAATTTAGGCACAATAATCCTGTTTGCAAGAGAAAATAAAAATGTTTGAATGATTAGGATTTAAGAAAACTGGAAATAAGAGAACTAAGAAAAATCTGTTTGCTATGCTCAACTTGCATCAAGACATGACAACCAAACTGATTTTAGAACAAGTATTTTCTGTTTTGCTCGTGCCTATGGTTTTCATTCTATGAGAAAAACGGAGATTGTCAAGAAGAAAATGCACAAAAACAAAAGAACTATTTCTTAAAAATATCGCTGTGTGTTCCTGTATCAACCAAAGTCAAAACAAGAACATCGTTATCCTTGTAATAAAGAAGCAGCCAGTCAGGTTGAATATGGCATTCCCAAATCCCTTTAAAATTTCCTGACAATTCGTGATTGCAGTGTTTTTTATCTAGCGGCTGAGATGTTCTAAGTTTTTCAACAATATCTTCAAGCAAAGATATATCAAGTCCTCTTTTTCTAGCCCGTTTAAAACTAGCTTTAAATTGTGAAGTTTTCTTTAATTCAAAAATCATTCACAATCCTCAAAAAGGGCTTTTGCCGAAGAATATGATTTTACATTTGGGTCGCGACTAATTTTTTTCGCCTCGTCAATTGCAGCCAAAACTTCTGCGGAAAACTGTTTTTTCGGCGGAACAATTTCAAATGGAATTTTCTGCTGATTTATAGCCTGTTTCAAAAATAAACGTATTGCAGTTGTAATATCAAGTCCCAATGAACTAAAAAGATTTTCAGCCGCAAGCTTTGTTTCTGAATCAACCCTAGTTTGAAGAACCGTCATTGCCATATAACAACCTCTAGAATGTATTTACACTACAAATGTAATACAAAAAGTATAAAATTGCAATTAATATGTTTCCAAATACCTCGCCTTATAAAAATATTGGATATGATTTTTTATAGTATAGATGAAAAATTGTGCGTGGATTTTGAATAGGATAAAAAAGCCACTAGTTTTTTTTAATCAATGTTGGTGGCTTAATCTTCTGTCATTCGCCCTGACTTCTATTTCTTCCTGTATACTCCGTAACTTTTTCCAGCTGAAGAAGCCGTACATGTCGTTTACCAGGAAAATCACAAAGTTGAAAATCATCGGAACGTAAACTGGATTTTCAACGCTCGCCATAATCCACATTATAATCAGAACGATGTCGTTTGCGGCGTAGGCAAGTGCGTAGTAAGGAACACGCATAATTGTAAGGACGCTGGCCGCCATGCTTGTTGTAACAGAAACCGTGCTGATTTCAAGATTCGCCGTGTTCAGTTTTTTCAGGATAAAATAAAAAATGACAGTTGCTGCTGCGCTTACGGAAATTGCCACTGCGGATTTTTTCGGAGTAAGGTGAGCCATCTGGACTTCAGTCTTTCCTTTTTTGGACGGATTTTTTAGCCACACAATCGCTGCAAAAAGATCGCTTGGAAATGTCATTCCCATGTAAGTTATCGCCTCGCCGTAATATTTGAATCCGAGCGCGACAATTGCGTAAAGCACGCAGAAAATCAGCTGAAGAAACTGTCCGGAAACGTGTCCTTTTGCGGTAAAAAGAAGCGACGTTACGCCCACAATCGTTGCAATCAGCGTGAGCGGATTTTTTTGCGGAACAAGACAGAACAGAAACGTAACGCAAACCGCAGAAGCCGCCCAGAGAATCTTTTCAGGAACGGAAAGCTCCGGGACAATCAGATTTTTTCTCATAAAACCACCTTTTAAAAGTTTATTAATGCAAAAAAAAGCATTCACAAAAGGACATCTGCATGGATTTCTCCAGACCTACCGATATTCCTTTGTGAATGCTCTTTATAGCATTCTTCTGCCCGGTGGCAGAAAATTAAAATTTTATAAGAATTTACTCTGTGCAGGCGTGTTTGTCAAGCGAGGAGTTATTTTATAAGGTTTCAGAATTTGAAATTCAATTTTTGCTCGCCACTTTCCCTAAAATCTTTTTTATTATTCCGCAATACTGCTTTGGAGAATCCATGAACATACTGTGTCCTGCGTTTTCAATCCAATAAAAGGTTTTGTCCGGGGCGGTGATTTTTTCGTAATAGGTTTGGGCGTCTTCTTGGCAAACGGAATAGTCGCCTTTGCCGGCAAGAAAATAAACTGGCACATCGTAGTTTTTTGAAAGCGAATCAATGTCAAAACCGAAAAATGCGTATTCCATCAAATCTTTGTTTTGGGCAAAAAAGTTTTCCACATTCATCTGATGTAAAAACCATTCCATATCGGTAAAATTCATGTCGGCGGAAGTGATTCCAGCAATCATTTGGGAAGATCCCGACATTTCACCTTTGCAGGCAAGATGCTTTTTAGAAATTGCGACAAGACGACTAAGATCAGAAATCGACATATCATCATAATTTTTGACTTTGCCCATCCGCTCAACTAATGCCGAAAGTTCTTTTTCGTCTTTAGTTCCCTTGATTTCATCTTTTTTGAGTGCCGTTCGGGCAACATTCAGTTTATTTTTGTAAAGATTTGTAATCTGACTTATGCCGATATAGCAACTTACATTTTGAGGAGCTTTTTGTGTGTAAATACTGCCAATCACCGTTCCCCAAGAATGTGCCGCAATAATTACCTTGTTTTTTCCAAAGCGTTTTTTTGCATACTCAACGGTTGCGTCAAGGTCTCTGACGAGCAAATCGATATTACATTCAGAATCGCAGCCGTTCGCATAAAAAGTTCTGCCACAACCCCGCTGGTCGTAATTGATTATCGTAAGGTCGGATTCAAGTTCCTTTTGATAATAGGCGGAAACGTATCCCATTGGACTTGCCGGTCCCCCGTGAACAAAAATCATAACAGGATTTTCAACGTTTTCTCCGCGAATCTGAACATACTGCTTCATTCCGGCAATATCAAGAAAAAAAGATTCCTGAATGCCGTTTTTGCCGTCAATTTTGATTTTACTGCGGTTTCTAAAACGCAAAAACACAACAAAAAGTGCAACGAACACAAAAAAAGCGATGACAATAAGCACAACCAATCCGATTTTGTTCAACTTCATTTTAATATTATATATCTTTTTGAAAAAATTGCTTTATTAAAAAAGTTCGCTCTGCAAAAATTCTTTTTTCAGGAAACTCTGCTGGTTTCCTTGGATTATTGTGTCGGTTGGATTTATTTCCCCAAGAAGAATCGGTGAGTCGGGGTTGTGAAACTTGAAATTTTCGCGTGCTTTCTGCGGACTTTTGTTCGCATAGCAATATTTGCAGCCGTTAAGACACGTGTCGTACGCGCCGATGTCGCGGCTTTCTATGCAGTGGCAGCCGATTCGCAAGCCTTTGTGTTTCAGATTTCTGAATTCGCAGTTGTTCGCTTTTCCTAAAATTTCCAGCGTTGCGCAACCGGATTTTTGTATCCCGAATCTTGAAAAATCTCCGTTTGTACCGCAGGTCTGAATAGGAATCCCGAATTCTTTTGCGGTTTTTCCAAGCATTTCTGCCAAAGTGTTTATGTCGTTTTCTGAAAGTGGAATCAGTTCCGGCATATTCACTTGGAGTTTTTTGTAGATTTCAACAAAACTGAAAATGCAACGGTTAATGTGCGGTGCAAGCTGCTCGCAGAGCCATCTGAATGTCTGCGTGTGCCTTTCTATTGTGTATTTTTGCGTAAGAAGAACCGGATCGTATCTCCAGGCGATTTTTTCTTTTCCGACAATTTTTGAAAGTTCAACCAAAGTTTTTACGCTGTCCTCGATTGCCGGAACTCCCGGCTCAATGTCTTTTCCGTAGGCGGTGATTGTGTAATGAAAATACGACCTGTACTTTGAGGTAATTTTCCGAATGTGCGGAAGAATCGGAGCGTAGTTTTTTGAGCAGAAAAGAACCAAATCGATTTTTTCCGGCGAAAGCTCATACCGCGTAACCTTGTTCGGAAAAAGCGGATTCCGCGTGTAGACAAAACCTTCCTCAAATCGATTTAAAAGCCATTTTGAAAAATATTGAACTGTGTCTGTTCTTGCACCGGTGTTTAGAATCATTTTAATTTCTATTGTTTTTTCTCGCCATCTTTGGAAAGTTTCTTGCGGTAGATTCGCGTTTCCTCACCATCAATTGATTTTGCCGTCTTGAAAAATTCGTAGCCGTATTTTTCGTAAAGTCCAATGTGGTTTGTTGAAATGTAGACTTCTTCATTTCCGTTGTCGGTTGCGGTGTTTTCTGCCCACTTCAAAAGTTCACCTGCGTAATGGTGGCCGCGATATTCGGGCGCGGTATAGACAAAGCCAATCCAAGGTGAAAGTTCCGTAGGCTGAACGTCGTCGAGTGGTGCAAGAGTACAGAACGAAACAAGTTTTTCGCCATCGGTCAAAAGCGGAACAAGTGCGGAATTCCCGACCGTTTCCTTTAGTCTTCCTTCGCTCAAAAGCTGATGCAGAAATTTTGCCGCACCCCAGTCAGCCTTCGCGATTTCCTCAAGCCAGTGTGCCTTGTCGTTCGATGTAAAATATTCGATGATTTTCATGTGCGTCTCCTAAAAGGTCAAAGAGATTTTATACAAATCCTCTTTTTTGCGCTTCCTTTATCAATTTAGGCTGAATCAGCGGATATGTCCAGTTGTCCACCAGTTCATCTGTAAGAATTATTTTTTCTATTTCGCTGCGGATTTCTTCAAAGGAAAAAATGTCGGCGACGAACAACATTCCGAAAGTTTCGGCATCTGCGTTTTCGTTTACTCTTGTTTTGCCTTTTACGGAATATATGCAGACCTGCTTGATTGTAAAATCTACGGCTCCGGTTTCTTCTTTCAGTTCGCGTTTTGCGGCGGCTAAGATTGATTCGCCTTTTTCACGGTGTCCACCGGGAATTTCATAAGTGTTTCTTTCTTTATGCTTGCAGAATACCCATTTTCCGTTTGATTTTGAAATAATCACTGCGAATTTTAGTAAATTGTCATCTGCGTTATCATAAAATTTGACTTCAAGCATTTTTTTTCCGTTCCAATTTTCAACTTTATCTTTCAAGAACAAATCTTGCAAGTTCAACTTTTCCGTCTTTTTCTGTAGAAACGATTTTGAATCCGCACTTTTGCGTGTAGAACTTTACGTTTTCAGTTTTATCGATGGGTGTTACCAAAGTGAATTTCTTCCAGTCTTTATAGAAAGTTTTTATAAATTGAATCGCCTGCGTGCCCAAGCCTTTTCCCTGAAATTCCGGGACAATGCACAAATTTCCGATTTCGTAAACGTTCTTTTCAAGTTCCTTGCAGGAAATGCAGCCGACTGCTTCGCCATCGCACAAAATTACAAACTTTTGATATTTTGTTATCGACTCTTCCATCATTTCCTTTGTTTTGCCGTAGCCCGGACATTCGCCATACTTCAGATAGTCGCTGTAATATGCGGCGTTGTAAATGCGAACCAAAAGTTCTGCGTCTTTGGGAGTTGCTTGTCTGTATTCTATTTTCATGGCTTGTTCTCTGCCTTTAGCCAGTCTAATTTTTTTGTTCATTGAGATTTTATATGCAAATCGAAATTATGCATTTAATTCAACGGTAAAAATCTCTTTTACAGGGAAGGTTATTTTTACTAATCCTATTGATACAAATTTTCCGCTTATTTTTTCAAATTCATGCAAAATCAAATCGCTTGCTTTGTAAAAAATTTCTTCATTATCTTCTTTTGTAAGTGCCAACGTGCAATGCGGCATCCAGCTGTTCGGGCAATACCATTCCCAGCCTTTTGTATCAAAATCATGCAAACATTCATGCAATTCTTTTTGAAATCTGTACATTTGGTCATTCATCACTGGTGAGGCAAAAATTGTTTTTGTATCGGTGAACATTCCGACAGACGCAATGTAAGCAAGCATTTGTGTATGATTTTTGGCAAAGTTTTTCAATTGCGTTATGCATTTTTCTTCATCCACATCATTAAAACAAGCTAATGTAAGATGTGGTCTGGTTTTCCATTCTATAAACTTTGTGCTTAACTTCGCCTCTGCAACTTTTTTTGCCAAAGAATATAATTTTTTTTCGGATTCCTTGTCATAATACAATTCTATTGCATATTGCATATCGAACACCTCTCATTTTATCGTCATTTTACTATTTGTTCGTCCAAATTTCCAATCATGTGTTTTTACCTACTAATTTTTCCGCATTAACTTTACAAATTGAAATTTTATAATATCTTGGTAAAACAAATAATTCTATTTGCTTCTGTAAAATTCATAGCTTTATGAAAGTGAATGCTATTTATATTATCTATTTCGCAATCACTGCAAAACTCTTGACAACCGTTATCTTTTGCCCATGATTCACATTCCGCTAGAAGTTCTTTTGCATATCCATTATTACGATAGCCCTCTTTTATAAAAATTCCTTCTAAATAACCAACAAGACTATTTTTTGTTCCTTCTACATAGTCATATCGTTAACGAGCACTGTGCAAAACCAATGGGGATATTATTTTCATATTTCAAAAAGAATTGAGATTTACCGTTTGAAATAATTTTTGAAAATTCGAAAACTAACTCGCTGACAGAATGGCTATTCCACATTAATATTGCTAAATTTGCCAATGTTTCTAAATCTTTTTTTTCTACCTTTTGCATCATCTATATTCCTCTAAATTCCGATTTTTTCCAATTTTCGATTTGCCAAGCCGAGTATATGACGGATAAACAGAATTACCAAATGCGGATTCACCGTTCGCTCATGTATTTTTTTATTTCAGCGGAAGTCAATTTTCGCACTTGTGTCTGCGGATATTCTTTATATTTTTCAACGCTGAAAACAGGGAACATTTGTTTGCATTTTTTGTCCTTGTTCTTTTTTAGGAATAATTCTAAATCCTCGTTTGCGGTAAAAATTTTATAAGATTTTCTGCCTTTGCTGTTTTCTATTTCGTAAACGCCACAGGATTTTTTTGTTGTGTAGTCGGCTGTCCGCAAATAAAGTTTTGCGATTTCCAATGACTTGAAAGGAAAATTCCACCTTTGCAAGCCTCTAGTCGGGTCGCGTTCAATGCAAATGCAGCGTCCGCAAGTTCCGCAGATATATTGAGTGTGGTTTTTCAGGCAGTCAAGAGGATTCAGCAATGGAGTTATTCGTTTTTTGTTGGAGTAACATTCTTCGCACATTTTTTCTTCCATAGTATAACAGTATAACGCTTACTCAAGTCATTGAATAAATGCAGTTCTGTCCGGCAATCACACAAAGAATTCCCAAAATCAGACTTGAAAAAGCGTAAAGTGCTGCCATAAAAAAAAATTTCCCCGAAACAAAAGGACGAATATCTATTTCAAAGCCAACTTTTTCGCCATCAATGAAAGTTTCCACACAATGATACGGAATTTCTGGCTCTATGTCTTTTCCAAAAACTGAATTTTTGTCAAAATCAGGCTCTTTTGTCATTACAATCAAATCAACATATCCGCCAAACTTTCCCAGAAAATAATCGCCACGAGCCACAGAGCCGCTCAAAAGAATTGTCTGAATTTTTGATTTTTCCAAAGTAGAAACATATTTTTCAGTCAAAACACGAAGATGCGCGATAAAATCTTTTTGCTGCATTTTCATTTCATTCAGGTTTTTCATAAAATCCCTCTCGTCATTGCTTTATTAAAGGCAAATCCCCTCGCAAAATTCCCGGATTTCTTCCGTTCGTGCCGAAACATCTTCCTTGCGTTCAACTTTGCAAAGTCCGACTTTTCCGCTCGCTTCAATTTCAAGATGTCCGTAAAAATGCTCGATGCTGCCGATTATTTTTTCGCATTCTGGCATTGACGGTCCGGTTCTGAGCGCGATTGTGTATCCTTTTTTGCCGCCCGAGATTTTTGCGTGCGGTTCGTGGGTGTTGCACCATGGCGTACATCTGTCGATAAAAACCTTGAACTGCCCCGGAATGTCCGCCCAGTACGACGGTGAAACGGAAACGATTTTATCCGCCCATTCGTATTCCGCCATCAGTTTTTTTGTGTCGTCCAAAATTGAACATTCCGCGGTCTCGTGGCATTTTCGGCAGCCCCTGCACAATTTTATCTCGTAGTCGTCAATGCAAACCGCGCGGACTTCATTGCCTTTTCCGCAAAATTCAGAAACCAGCCTCACAATTTCCGCAGTCGCACCGTTTTTTACCGGGCTACAGTTGATTACAAGAATTTTCATTTCCGCTTACCTCCAAATTTTTTTTCATGTATTAAACTAATTAAATTAGTTCTTGTCAATGACAATTTTTTTTCAATTTTTATAAGGGGCTTCCGGCGGCTGTCTGCATTTCACTTTGTTACATTCCGCCAGCCGCCGTCGGGCTTTACGTGGTTACGGCTTTCGCCTCCATTCCTACGCTACGCTTCGGAACACGCCTAGTGCGTGCCACTCCAATCCCTAAGCCACGTTCGTTACGTCAACAGCAGAATTATTTGACGAACACGTTTTTGTGTAGTATATTGAAACAAAGGAAATGCCCGATTTCTGTCGGTCGTCTCCACATGATTGCTATAAAGCCGTCCAATGTGGTCAAACGAATGGGCGGCTTTACTTTTTAACTCTTCTTATTTTTTAGGTAAGAAAGGGTTGCGATAACTGCACTTGCAACAGCAGCGATGCAATTTATGATTGCCGCCACTGCCAAAACAAGCTCTAAAGTCATACGCAAGTCCTCCCGGCTTTCAAGATTCCAGCAAGCTGGTTTGAGTTCGGGAGACGCCGCCTTAGAAATCAAGCACTTCCAGTAAAATAATTATAACATATTTTATTACTACTGTATATATGTAAAGTTTATAAAGTTTTTCTCATTCTCCTTCAAACCGCGACTTTCCCCACCAGTCGGGAAGCAGTTCCTTTAGGCGGACAGTTTTTCGCGTTTCGTAGTCAACAAGGATTTCGATTTCGCCGCTGTCTTTGTCGAGTTGCATCATGTATTCGCGACACGCTCCGCACGGCGACCCCACTTTTCCGTCGGGCGTTATGGCTACGATTTTTTCAATCTGGCTTTCTTCGTTCGTAATCATGTTCGCAATCGCGTTTCGTTCAGCGCACATTCCGAGCGTGCTTGCCGTGTCGATGCAAACACCAACGTAAATGTTTCCGCCCTTTGTTAGAATTGCCGCTGCAACTCCGCCAGCCTCAATAAAAGGCGAACCCGTCCGTGCGTTCTGAACCTTCCTCGCCGCATTGTAAAGTTTTTCCCAAATGTCGTTTTTTGTTTCAGTCATTTTAAATCCTCCGATTTTCTTTTGTATTTGAATTTATTGTGAGTACCTTTTTGCACACTTGCACAAGAATGCCAAACCAAACTTTCCTACTTCCTGTAATCCCCTTTTATGAACGGCTCGCGGATTTCTTCTTTTGTGAGGAGCGAATATTTTTTCGGGTGGCGGTAGGCGTTTCCGTGAACTTCGCGGCTTCGGTAGTCCCGCAGTTCGTCAAGGTCGATGTTAGCGATGTATATTCCTTCGCTTTCACCTGCTTCCACAACGAGCATGTCGCGTGAGCCAGAGTCTTTGGGGCGGTATGCGATTCCGTCGAATGCGGAAGAGTGTCCGTTGCAGTCGGGTTTTCCGCTGGGGTAGTTTGCGGTCGCAACGGCGCACATATTTTCGTAGGCTCTTGCACGCAACTGGGAAAGACGGTTGATTTCCATCGGGCAGGCGTTCGGAACAAGAATCACTTCCGCGCCTTTGAGCATTAAAATCCGTGCGCTTTCCGGAAATTCTCGGTCGTAGCAAATCATCGCGCCGATTTTCACAACGCCATCTTTTGTGTCAAGGTCGCAAACGTAAAAATCATCTCCGGCGCAAAGAACTTTTTCATCGCCAAAGTCGCAGGTGTGAACTTTCGCGTAAGTGAGAACGGATTTTCCATGCCGGTCAAAAAATCGGAGCGTGTTCCGCGGCTGCGGATTGTGCTTTTCCAAAAAAGTGATTCCGACCGCCATATCAAGTTCCGCGGCAAGATTTCCGAAGAATGAAACAAATTTTCCGTCCGTGCTCACCGCAAGTTCTTTAAGCTCTGCCGCATTTTCCGGGAAACTGTAGCCGCAGCTCCACATCTCAGGAAAAAGCGCAATGTCCGCATCCAAAAGTTTCGCCTTTCGGCACGCCTCCTCGCCAATCCGTCTGTTTTCTTCTATATTATTGCCCGACATTATCTGCAAAAGAGCGATTTTCAAGTTGTTCATCTTTCTATTATACACCGATTTTTCGTTTTTCGAGGCAAAAAACGTTTACTTATCTTTCAATCCCGCTCGCAGTGCCTTGAACTTTTCTTTCCAATCCTGTGAAATTCTGTATGAATCGCAGATTTTTTGAATCGCCTTGCCGCAGATTTTGTAGTCAAGTCCGCACTCCGCCAGCCATTTGTGAACAGCTTCCGGCTCGGTTACGGCAAGCTCCGCAATAAGCCAGGCTTCGCCCATCTGAACGTAATAGTGCTCGTCGTTTTTCATCAGAGGAAAAAGCTGCTCCGCGTGTCCTCGTCCCAAACGAGAAATAAAAAGCACGTAACCCCAGCGGCGCACAAAAGGCTCTTCGGACTTTACGTATTCTGTCGCATATTTCAACGCCACCTCAAAATCTAAGTCCGCAACAAAACTAATCAACTCATCAGTGTGCCACCAGTCCGAAAAAAACAGGTTTTCGTGAATAAACGCCATCCGCTTGTTCACGTCCTTTATCTGCTCAAGGCTCACGTAAAAATAAATCCTATGAAATTGCTGCTGCGTCAAAACGTGCTCTCGCAAAAGTGAAGCGTCCGCATTTTTCTTGACATAGCCGCGAATCAGACGGTCAACGTCGGCGGTCTTGTATTTTCCGAGCGCGTCCAAATCTTTTTGAACAAGTTGCGGCGTAAGAACCAAAAATCCGTTCATTTTTTTCTTCCTCAATTTTTTATTTTTCAGGAGCTTCCCTGCCTTGCGGCAGGTCGGGCTTTTCGTGGTTCCGGCTTTCGCCTTCATTCCTCCGCTTCGCTTCGGAACACGCCTACGGCGTGCCACTACAATCCCTAAGCCAAAATTCATTGTGTTTCACCACGATTTTTATTTTTTTTCGGAACTAGTGTAATTTTTTCCAAAATCGGAATTATTTTATCCAAAAGCTCGCGGTTTTCAATATCAAGAATAAAATGCTCCTTTACACCACCGTAAGGAAATCCACATTCTGCATTGAATTCTTTCATAATCGGCTCTGTTTCCGGCAGATTTTTCACAAAAACCGTGTTGTCGCACACAAGAAGAACCGGCTTTTTGTTCAGGTACGCCATATACTCGCCGAACATCTTGCGGTTTCGCACATCACCGTAGCGTTCAATCTGCTCGCACACAAAATCGATGTATTCTTTGGTTGTTGACATATTTTCCTTTTTTATTTTTTTAGTGCACATCATTCTTTCTCTTGCTTGGCTTTATCAATGTTACACTGTATTTTTTTTCAAAGCAATCTACCGTTGTCGTTCCATTCGCCGAACATTACGCCTTTTTTTGTGTTCTCCAAAAACTTTTGCAGGCGGCTTTCAAAAAGTTTAGGGCGTTTCTTCTTGTTGATTTGAATTGTGTCGATTCTGACTCGTCTGTAAAGCGGCTGAAAATTCTGAAAATTGCTCCAGATTTCCTCATCTGCCTTGAGCGCGGAAAGAATTTCATCGTCAATCACAAAGCCGTTTTCGCTCATGTCCGGCAAAACTTTTCTGCCTGCGTCCGTCATTCTTCCGAGCCGTTCCATTCTGCGGCAGCGTTCCTTGTTCAGTTCTGACCACAGGCTTCCTTTTTTACGCGGAGCGAATCTTTGGGCAGCAACGCCACTTTCGGTCTTTTTTGTTGTGCTGTCAATCCAGCCGAAGCAAAGTGCCTCTTCAACCGCGTCGATATACCAAAAAGTTTCGCTGCCAACCGGTCGTCCTCGCTTTACAATAACCCAACATTCCTTTTCACTCTGATGATTTTTGATAAGCCACTCGCGGAACTCATCGCGGTTTTTTGCTGGAAGAAAATTTGTAAAAGTCATTTTCACGTTCCCAAAATCTCCCTGTAAATCTCTAAATCCTTGTTTCCGAACACGTTGAAAATCACTTTTTTTATGCTTGAAGTTTTGTTTTCGTCCAGCCAGTTTGCCACGGTTTTTACGGCGATTTGGGCTGCGAGTTTTTGTGGAAATCTGAAAACGCCTGTGGAAATGCAGCAGAACGCAACGCTTTCAAGCGCGTTTTGTGCGGCAAGATTCAGGCAACTTGTGTAGCACGAGGCAAGCTGAATTTTGTCGCGTTCGGTTACAGCGGTGCGGATTATCGGACCGACCGTGTGCAGAACGTATTTTGAAGGTAGATTGAAAGCCGGCGTAATTTTCGCGCTTCTAGTTTTTTCAGGCGAGCCTTGTTTTTGCATAATCTCGTTGCACGCAAGCCGAAGCTGAACTCCGGCGAAAGTGTGGATGCAGTTGTCAATGCATGCATGGAGCGGGGCAAAGCAGCCGAGCAAGGCGGAATTTGCGGCGTTCACGATTGCGTCCGCATTCAGCGTTGTTATGTCGCCCTGCCAAAGAAAAAGCCGATTGTCACCCGGAACGTTTTTCAGTGTGGTAATGTCAGTTATTCCGCGCTCTGCATTGCGTTCTTTTAAATATTCGTCTTGGATTTTCAAGAACTCGTCAGAAACAGGACGCGGCGGTCTAACATTCATAAGCGAGCGTAGCAAATCCTTCTGTGCAGATTCGTCGTAGTGCGGCGGAAGTTCGATTTTTCTGTATTCATCTGGCGAATCCGCTTCATTCAAAAGGTATTTTATAAGCCATTCGCGTCTTTCGGTCTGTGTCATGCTTGCCTCCCAAAATCAGCAATCCGGTCTTTTTGTTTTCCACATTTTTGCTTCTTCTGTTAATTCTGCAATTAGATTTTTCTTTCCTTCTGTGTAACGCTTGCGGTCATCAGGAAATTTCTTTGCCAAATCCTGTTTGCATTCATCATATTTCATGGCTTTTTCAGGAAAGGCATTTAGACAATCCCGAAAATTAATATAATTTTCCCATTCTGTTCCGTTCCACTTGACTACATGGATATGATGCGTGCGAGTGTCGTTTTCAAAATCGCCTTTTACAAGCAAAAGTTGTCCGGGAACGTCTTCTCCACGAAAAATGTAGTTGTTTTTATTTAAGACTTCAATGAACGGAAAAATATCATCCAGATTTCTAAGTCCCACGGCAATGTCAATAATCGGCTTTGCGTGGATGGAAGAAACGGCGGTGCTTCCGATATGCTGAATATCGGCGGCAATATTTCCTAAAATGCCTTTTAGATCAGAAATCGTCTTCTCGGCTTCTTTTTGCCAGTCGCTTTGGTGTGCTTCCAGTTTTACCAAACCTCTTTTTAACCCTATCATATAAAATCCGTCATCTAAGCAATTTTTTCCGTTCTACAAAATATATTCCAGCTGCCGCTGTTCGTACTGTCGTTTTTTTTTATTTTTCGGGTGGCTTTTTGTCCGTTTGCTTACGCAAACTGCCAAAAATCGGGCTATCCGTGGTTCCGGCTTTCGCCTTCATTGTTTTGTTCTGGCTTCGGCAAGCTCAACCGCCACAAAACAACGGCTACGCCGCCACTCCTATCCCTGCCACACGTTAGCTTCATCTGCTTTGCAAATTCCGTTCACGCCGCAAAACTACGCTTTGCTCCACGATTTTTTGCAATGCAAAAACTTGCAGTTGTATACGTAAAAATCATTTGCACGCATTTAACTTTCTTATTATATCAAAAATATCGCCTTTTATCAGAATTGAGCGCGCCTTGATTTCCGCAGGAACTTCTTCCTCTTCCATATTTAGCGAAGCATAAAACACATTTTTGTTTTTGTAGGTGAGATTCCAGAACGGATATTTTATTATTCTGGGCGTGTTTTCGCCGACTCCAAGCTCCAGAAAAAGTGTTCTTGCATTTTTGTGCTTTTCAATAAAATCCTGATAGCGTTTTGCCGCCATTTTCCAGCCGTTGTCCTCAACAAAAGTCTCGTCGCAGCGAAGATTCATCGACATCGGTTTTCCGCAGACTGGGCAACGTGGCACAAGTTCTAAAGGAATTTGCATTTTCAAAGGATTTTTCAAGCCGGGCTTTAAATTTTCTTTTAATTCACTTTTAGTTTCATCATTCTTTTTGTTAATTCCGCAGTTCTCTTCATTTTTCGGAAAAACAAGCTCTCTGTCTTTTCCGTTTGCTTTTTCCTCAAATCCGAAACCTTGCGAAACGAGCATTTTTCTCACCGCCTCTTCGTTGTCGTAAGTTTTTTTGTGGCACGGAACGCAGCACTGAAAAAGTCCGTAGTCGCCTTGTGTGTAAAAAAGCCGTTTTTTGTCGAATCCAGCCTTTTGAAAGCAATGGTCAACGTTCGTGGTGATTGCAAAATAATCCTTGCTGCACACAAGCTCCAAAAGTTTTTCGTAAACCGGAACTGGCGCGCTCATATATCGGTTGATGTAAATATATCGGCTCCAGTAAGCCCAGTTTTCTTCAAGCGAGCTAAAATCTGCAAATCCGCCTGAGTACATATCGTGAAAATGATATTTTGCCTCAAAGTCCGAAAAATATTTTTTGAACCGCTCGCCGCTGTAAGAAAATCCCGCGCTTGCAGAAAGTCCCGCTCCAGCCCCAATCACAATACATTCGGCTGAATCCAAAATCTCGCGAAGTTTTGCAATTTTTTCGTTTGCGATGTTTTCGTCTGTCATCGACCTTTTTTCCTCGCCATCTGATTTTTCCAAATTGCTTTTGCGTTCGTTTGTCGCCTTTTCAGATTTTGTTTCGTTTAATTTTTTAGAATCGTCTTTCGCCAAAGTCTCTTCTCTGCTCGCCGCGTCATTTTTCACTTTTTTCAACTTTTCAAAAAAATCTCAAAATTCAAACTTCTCTGGCTTCGCAAAATCCGTCCTGTCCGCAAGTCCCTTCACGTGCCCAAGATTGTTCAGGCTGCCCTTGATATTTTTAAGATAGAAAACCTTGAAAAGCGGATGCTCCGCGTTGTTTTCGTAAAGCTCATGCACAATCGCACTTTTTTTCATAATCATTTTCTTGACCTCAAGATTTTTCTCAAAAACCGTCTCCGCGCTAAGCCGAATCCACGCCGTCTGAATCTCGTTTTCAAGCAGCTTTGACCCGCACAAGTCAATCCACGGATTTTTCAAAAGCTCCGCGTACATCGATTTTTTGCTGTTCGTGCAGCACCAAAGCCGCCCGCCATGCTCCACCATAAACTGAACCGGCCGCACTTTCGGCTTTCCGTCCAGTCCAATCGTCGCCATATACTGCAGCCCGACTTTTTCAAGATAATCCGCCACTTCGCAAAGTTCCATAAATGCCTCCGAGTTTGATGAAAGTTGTTGTAATCTTTATTATTACAACTAAAAATACTGATAACCTTTCAAATTGTCAAGATTTTCTTTTGGACGTTAGTCGCAACCTGAGTTTGCTTATCGAGTTTTCAAGAGACAAACTCACGGTTTCGGGCGTTCCCCTCACTGCGTGCGAGCACTTCGTTCGGGTCGGGCTTTTCAGGGCTACGGATTTCGCCTCCGACCAAACGCAAGCGTTCGTTTTCGCGCATTTTTTCAAAATGCACTCCCCCTTCCAATCCCTAACGCAGTAGCGTTAGGACGTGTGCGCAAGCACACTTGTTAAATAACCGAGTTTTGCGTCAGCAAAATCTCGCAGCAAACCGCAGGTTTGCAAATCCCTAACGTGCGTTCGTGCCGTCTGCTTTACAGATTCTGCTCACTAACTAGTTTTTGCTTTGCAAAAACTGGCGGCAGATTTATCTTAATAATTACAAGTGTAATTTTCCAAAAATCTTGTTATACTCAGCGATAAGAAATGCAAAATGCTGATAAAAGATAAGAACATCGACAAGGGAAAAGCCTTCGACTGGGGACGCGCTTCCGCCGACTATGCGAAATACAGAAATATTTATCCAAAAGAATTTTACGACAAAATTATTGCGCGCGGACTTTGCATGGCTGGTCAGAAAGTGCTCGACATCGGAACTGGAACAGGCGTTCTTCCGCGGAATCTTTACAGCTACGGCGCAAGCTGGACGGCGGCTGACATTTCAAAAGAACAGATTGCGCAGGCAAAAATTTTTTCTGCCGGAAAAAACATTGAATATCTCGTGAGCGCAACGGAAGATTTGCATTTTTCAGATGGAACTTTTGACGTAATCACCGCGTGCCAGTGCTTCTGGTATTTCAAGCACGAACAGACTGCACCGAATTTTTACAGAATACTCAAAAACGGCGGACGGATTCTCGTTCTTTACATGGCGTGGCTTCCGTTCGAGGACAAAATCGCAGGTGCAAGCGAAACTCTCGTTCTAAAATACAGCCCGGACTGGAGCGGAGCACGTGAAACGCTTCATCCTATTCAAATTCCGGAAATCTACAGCGAATATTTTGAGCTTGTCCATCACGAGGAATTTCCGCTGAAAGTCCATTTTACGCGCGAAACCTGGAACGGCCGGCTCAAAGCGTGCCGCGGAATCGGAGCGTCTCTTTCAAAAGAAAAAATCGCCGAATAGGAAACTGCACACAAGAAACTGCTTGAAGAAATCGCGCTGGAAGAATTCGACGTGCTTCACTACGCGGCAATGTCGGAGCTTAAAAGAAAGGATTTTCACAAATGAAACGCTACGCCGCGAACATCATAACAGGATTTCGTATCGTGTTCAGCGTATTACTGCTGATGCTTCCCGCGTTTTCATCCGGTTTTTACGCCATGTATCTGGCAGGCGGCATTACCGATATGATTGACGGGGCGGTTGCAAGAAAAACAAATTCCGTCAGTTCTTTTGGCTCACGGCTGGACAGCTTTGCAGACTTTATTTTTATGTTATCAGTTCTCGTAAAAATATTACCAGCGATTGATATTCCAATATGGGCTTTGCTCTGGACTGTCGTAATCGCCATTGTAAAAATTGCAGGCAATCTGGCAGGCTTTGTCCTCAACAAGAAAATTCTTGTTGAGCATACTGTTATGAATAAAATCACAGGATTTATGCTGTTCCTGCTGCCTTTTACATTCTCATTTATCGAACTGCAATTCGGTCTTTTTGTGGTGTGCTTCGTGGCGACCGCAGCCGCAATTCAAGAATCATATTACTTGCAAAAAGGAATAGAAGTTTAACTCAAAATCTTGAATAAAAAATCTCACAGTTTCATAAACGCAATCGGGTACGGATTTCCCTGCTCATCGGTCGTGCTTGTCTTGTACGTCTTGAACCCGAGATGCTCGTAAAAACCTTTTGCCTTCGGATTCTGCTCGTTCACGGTAACTTCTTCCGCCGAATATTTTTCGATTCCACACTGAACAAGCATTTTGCCGAAGCCTTTTCCGTGCACGTCAGGTGAAAGAAAAAGCATTTCGATTTTTCTGTTCTCAATTCCCATAAATCCTAATCTTTGGAAATCTTCGCCTTTTTCACGCAAAACCAAAAGCGTCTTAACACCGCAAATCGCGCCCGGAACATATTCCTTGATTTTCAGGATTTCCGATTCAGACAAAAATGTGTGTGTTGCCCGCACGGATTTTTCCCAAATCTCCAAAAGATTCTGCACAAGTTCCGCCGAGCGTTCAGATTTCTTAATTTCTTCTATTAATATTGCCATTTTTTTATTTTACAGATTTTCCGTACATTCCAGTATTTTCATTTTATTTAGCCATTTTAGTTGTTTCTGTGAAAATGTCATTCTCCGAACGTTTTCTACCTACTTTATTTGTGTTTCATTCCTACGCCTTAGTTTTTTCCGCCTCTTCCAGTTCCTTTATAAGCTCAGAAAATTTTACTGTCGCAAGGCTTTGCTCAAACGCTTTCTGTGCGTCGGCAAGGTGCGAATCGAGTATCTTGTGGATATTTCCGCCAACAGGACACGCCGGATTCGGCTGCTCGTGAAAACCGAAAACATTTTCTTCCATGCTGCCCGAAGCCTTGTAAATATCAAAAAGTGTGAACGACGACGGCTCCTCAATAATTTCCGCCCCTCCAGTTCCAGCCGCAACCTTCACAAGTCTCGCCGCTTTGAGCGAAAGAAGCGTCCGCCTGATAATGACTGGATTTACGCCCGTGCTTTCCGCAATAAAATCCGAAGTAACTTTTTTTTCCCCGCCGAACCGGTGAATGCACAACAAAGTGTGAACCGCCACCGTAAATTTACTGCTTATCTTCATACTTCAACTCTACCAAAATTTTGCTGTAACTTCAATTATTACAATATCACAGGAGGGGAAGGCCTTCCCCTCGCGCCAACCGCTGTTCCGGTTTCGACAAGCTCAACCTTCACAACGTTTTACGCTACCCTTTCTGCGGGGACAAATCCCCCGCAACGCCCCCTTTATTTACATTCTCAATAAATCAGCGTGAGTTCCAGTTCTTGAAAGCGTAAGAATCAGCTCTGTTTTGTTTTTTATGTAAACCAGAATCCAGTCCGGCTGAATGTGCAGTTCTCGGAATTTCTTCAGCTTGCCTTTCAGCTGGTGGTCGCAGTATTTTTCAGGAAGTTTTTTGCCGCTTTTCAACCATTCCAAAGCTTCTGTAAGGGCATTCATATCAAGGTGTTTCTTTTCTGCAAGACGAACATCTTTTTTGAATGATGATGTGTAAATTAATCTATATGTCATGGTTTGTACTCTGGTTCATTCTCTGCTACAGAAAGCAAATCATTCATCATTTCTTTTACAGAATCATACCTTTTTGCCTTGATTTTTCCTTTGCTTATATCCAGCGCTTCCTTGCAAGCCGCAAGGGTTTCATCGTTGTATTCCTCTTCCGCCTTGATTTTAAAAGGAATTGCCCGCGTTCGGTTCACTGCCTTGATAAAAATATTTATTGCGGTGGAAATATTCATTCCCATTTTTGAGCAGATTGAATTGAAAGTTTCTTTGTCTTTTTGTTCCACATTTACCGTGATTGCCGCCATTTTTTAACCTCGATATATTATAATTTACAAACAAAATAACAT
>CAVBXG010000016.1:25174-42976 GCA_963599585.1 bacterium | reverse complement strand
ATTTACACCTCTATCTGTTTTTTCAGAAGATATGTTAAAATTTGAAATTTCGACTTTTGCAGGAATAAAATACGGAGAACTTTCAAAATCAATATACTTAAACAATTCAAGCACAAAAGTCAGCCAGCTAGACTGGGAAGAAAAGAATATCTATGAATTTGGTATAGGAGCAGACATAAAATTTTTCAACTTGCTTTTCTCTGCACAATTCAGCGCAGGACTCCCACTTAATTGCGGTAATATGTATGATTCTGACTGGAATCTTTCAGGTTTAAAGAAAACTTATACAATAAGCGAATGCGACTTAAAGCAAAGTTTTGACACTCAAATTGCAATTTCATATCTTTTTCCATCGTTTCTTATATTCAAACTGACTCCGGAAATACAAATTCAATACCTATACCAGAATTTCAATGCACATGATGGATATGGCTGGTACGGCGCAAAAGAATATGCAAAAATTCCACGGGATTATGATGTAGCTTGGAATGATTCTCTTGCTCGAAAAGCAAAAAAAATACGAGAAATAGACTATTACAGACACACGCTTCTTACATTTTTCGGCTTTGAATTTTACTATATGCCAATTGAAAAATTCTCAATACGAACAGGATTTTTTATTTCTCCGTTTGCATATATGTACTCTTTAGACACTCATCACAAATCATCTGCAAATGTGCATTACTGCGACGTTCAATTTGGCTATTTCTCAAAATACAAGACAGTTTTCAAAGTTGAATATAAGATAAAAAAGAAATTAAAAATTTTTTCAGACTTTTCAATTATCTATGGTCCAACAGATTACGGTGACCTTTACGCGGATGAATATAGCGATGTCCTTACAAAGTTTGAAAACCAACCGACATCGTCATCTATGTTTAATATTGATTTTAATATTGGAACAAGTTTCTCTATAAAATAAAAAGGCTGCTTTCAAATGAAAACAGCCTTTTGTTTAATTCCTAAAAACTAAAGTTTAGTCTTCCCATTCAATTACTTCGTCTTCGTTCAAGATATATGGAAGCTGGATCTTGCCTTCAAGAGTTTTCTGCGGATAAACAGCAGCATAGAATCCCATATCAGTCTGTACAGGCTTTGTCAAGCCATCCTTTTTCCAAGAAGCATCAATTGTTACAGGATTTAAAGATTTATTTCCATTAACAATTTCAAGAGCTTTTGCACCAGCCTTTATCTGACCAGTTTTTATGCTATTCCCATTATCATCAGTTTCACCTTTTTCTTCTGCAGTAGCATTTTTTCCATCATAGAATTTTACACTATAAACACCAGAAGCATCGGCTGTAACTTCCACGGCAACAGTATAATAACCTTCATCATCTTTAGAAACATCTTTAAGATTTGCATATGCACCAGAAGAACCTTTTAAATATTCAGTTTCCTTTGCATTATGTCCACCAATTGTTTTGCCACTTGATGTAAGTTCGTTTCCATCTACATCTTTAAAGTTGTTTCCACCATCCATATTTTTTGGATCAACACCTTCAAATCTAGAAATATAAGCCTGAATCTTTGAACCATTCTTTCTTAAAGAAACAGCTGTAAAATCATAAACAGTTTTTTCTTCTCCAGCAGAATTTTTTACTTTTTTATCTTTGTTCAAATCAAATACATAACCAAGAACACCTGTCCTTTCATCGGAATCTTCAGTATCAGCACCTTTCAAAGAGAAAATAGCAACAGCATCTGTATGTTTTGTTTTCAATGTTCTGAAACCACGATAAGTTGTATCACTATCATTTGTATATCCAACAGAACCATCGCTTGAATCCCCAATATAAGCAGTATCACCTTTTACATAAAGAATATTGTGTTCATCCTCATCGTCAGCACATCCCGCAAATCCAAATACCAATGCAGCCGCAACTGCACTACTTAAAAGAACCTTTGAAAGTTTCATTTTTTCTCCTTTTGTAAACCGTTTGGCTTACATCAATTTTTTTTCAATTAAAGATAAAATCTTTAAATTGTAAACTTAGTTAAGATTATAATATTTAGTTTTTTTATGTCAATAAATGAATTTCAGTTCTTGCGGTTTGATTTAAGTTTTTCGAGTTCTGCTTTTAGCTGCTGGATTTCTGCATTTTTTTTCGCAATCAGTTTTTCGTCTTCGGCTTTTTGTTTTGCAATGCCTTCATCGTAGCCTTCTTTTTTCGCGTCAACAAACCATGCGGCTCCTGCCATATATTCGCTCCTGAATTTTTCATCGTCTTTTAACTTTGCAACCATGGAGTCTATTTTGTCTGTAAACATGTCGCAACTTTCTCCTTTTAAAAGATAACCCAAGAATGCGCGGATTTCAACATCTTTTTCATTTTTTGCGGAACATGCGTTAAAAAACAGTTTGTTCGCACCATCATTCAAGACATAATCTTTAGATTCCATACAGACAGTCTTAAATGTATAAACCGGAAGTTTTAATCCAAACGGATCTTTTGTGCACAAGAAAATTATGTAACTTTCCTTTAACTTTGTATAATCCTCGCCTTTCATCAATGCATCCACATCAACCATGCTTTGGTAGTAGCGGGTTCGTTTTGCAAGATTTGAAGGCACTGTTGTCTGAATCTCAATGTCAAAAATCCGGTTTGAATCTTTTACATAAACATCAAGGCGGATTCCTTTTGTTGAATAAAATGGCTTTATATCCTTCTGAAGTTCAGGATATTCAATTTTTTCAATCTTGATTTTTAAAAGCAGTTCCAGCAATTCCTTGCAAATCTCTTTGTCCTGCATGACTTTGTAAAACATAAAGTCATCAGTAAAGGTGAGTTCTTCGATAGGTTTAAATCTCATATTTTCTCCATAAACAAAAGTAGATAATTTCTTAGCTATATATTTATTGGAAGAAAAAAATTAAATTCGGAAATGAATGGAAAAAATATTTCAAAACTTCGTGTTTTTACTGATAAATTCCGTTGCGCCACTTTTCTGAATGGCGTTTTTGGGGAACAAAGCGGTTTGTGTAGGCAAGGTAGCGGTAAAGTGTGCCGGAGGAAATTCCCAAAAGTTCTGCAATCTGACGTTTTGGAGTTCTGTTTTTTAAAAGAAAATCGATTTTTTCGCTCTGTTCTACGCATTTTTGGTTCAAAGAGCCGCGTTTTCCAGGAATTCTTCCAAGTTTTTTACCGGAGGCTTTCCGGGCGGCAAGAGCCTCTTTTGTGCGTTGGCTTATCAACTGGCGTTCAATTTCCGCGCTGATTGAAAAGGCAAACGCAAGGATTTTTGACTGGATGTCATTCTGCAGAACGAAATTCTCTTTTATGGTCTGAATATTGCATTTCTTTGCTATACAAATATTTAGAATCTCCATAATCATAAAGAAATTTCTTCCGAGCCGCGAAAGCTCCGTGCAGATTATCGTGTCATCCTGAGTTACATTTCCAAGCAGCAAGCCAAGTTTCCGTTTTGTATAATTTTTTGTTCCGCTTATGGTCTCATGAATCCAGCCGTCAATAGTCAGATTGCGAGCCGCGCTCCACTTTTTAATCTCATAAAACTGATTTTCCACCGTCTGCTTGTCCGTGCTTACCCGAATGTATCCGTATATCATATTTTCCTCACATTTTTTGATGATTTTTCCTAAGATAATAACTTGACACGATTTTTTTTGACCATTGACTTGTTTTTACGTTCTTTTAAGTAGTGCAGTTGCGGCTGCATTGGTATTTGGATTTGCGGGATGTAAAACAAACGAAGATGAAGACGGAATCATCGAACAGATTGAAAATGGCGGTTACACAAATAACACAGATGTTGAATACAAAAGAGCTTATATAAGCACTGCAAAAAAACATCTTGCAGCAGACTGTGAAATTGCAATTGATACAACAAAATCAACTGGAAAATACACAATGGGTTATATTTTCAACCAGATTGGAAAAGGTACTGACGAAAAACCATATTCTTTCTGTGTAGTTGGTGTTAGATATTTTGAAAAGAAAGCCCAGTACTTCATTTCTTACTACACAGGTGTTCGTGGAAAGAAAGGTTCTGTAAATGATTTTACAACCAATGCAGGAGATTTTGACATATCTGCCGAAGAAGCAAAATCATGGGGCGTAGAAGCAAACTCTGCAAAAGAATACAAAATCGAACCAAGTGCCGCTAATGCATATTGGACTAATATTCCGGCAGGTTCGTACACTCTTGGCGATGATGGAATCTTAAAAGTTTACATTGATTTGGCTGTACTTTCAGGCGAAACAGAAATAACAAAAGATAATTACAAAACATTCCTAACAAAAGGAACTGTAACTGAAGTTGATGACGAAGATGAAGATGGAAATGTTACAAAAGTATTGAAAATCACAGATGGTTCTTACAAAGTAACTTTAAAAGCAAGTGCAGATGCAACTTCTGGAACATCTAAAACTATTTCTACAGCAAATACTCTTTCTTCTTTTGTTGTACAGGAAGCTAAACTTGGCAAATACGCAATGGTTCAAAAAGATGCAAATGTTGCAGGAACTTGGAATTTCCCTGAAGATTCTTACATTAAAGCTGCAAACACAGAAGGTTCTGATGTAATGATTTGGTCTGAAGAAATTCACAACTAAATTGATACATATCTAGTAAAAAAAGCATCGTCAAAACTGGCGATGCTTTTTTTTATGCATATTCACTAAATCAAAATTCCAAAACAAAAGGCTCATGCTTTGGCTTAAATAAATCTGATGAATCGTGAAAGTTTATGTATGCAAAATCCTTATAGGAATTATAAGTTTCGCCGGAATAAATTACAGTTCCTTTTGAATTATTTTCTTCAATCTCAATATTGTTCAGTTTCAAGAATTTCTGCATATTTTTAGTAAATTCGTCATTTAGGGCTTTTCCGCTTTTTACCTCAAAAAGATTTAGTTTTCCGTTTTCTTTTAAAATCAAGTCAACTTCAAGCCCATTGCTGTTTCTAAAAAAATAAAGATTCGGTTCTGCCCCATAATTAAATCTTGTTTTAAATGACTCTGCCACAACAAGATTTTCAAAAATATTTCCCATAAGCGGATCTCTCTGCATTTGCCCAGGAGTTTCAATTCCCAAAAGATAAGCAACTAATCCTGTATCACAAAAATACACTTTTGGAGTTTTTACAACTTGGCTCGTCCTGTTTTTATACCAAGGTCGCAAAACATGAATCAAATGCGAAGATTCCAAAATCGAAAGCCATGAGCCTATTGTCGTGCTAGAAACGCCAACTTCCGCAGAAATTGCAGAATTATTAACAAGCTGACCAGTTCTTCCTGCAAGAAGTCTCATAAAATTTTCAAACCGAGACAAATCCTGCACTGCACCAATCTGGGCAATATCCCGCTCAAGATAAGTCTGAACATAATTTTTATAATATTCAAAAGGTTTATGTCCGCTTTCTGAAAAAAGAAAAGGCATGCAGCCGGAAACCAGCTGTACATCTCGGTCAAGCCTTATTCCACTTTGTTTTAATTCTTCCAAAGAAAAAGGCTGCATCTGAACAACGGCAACTCTTCCTGCCAAAGACTGAGATACTGTATTTTTTAAAGGAATTTGCTGGCTTCCGGTAATTATATACTGACCTTTTTTCTTGAATTTATCGATTCGCACTTGTACTGTGCTTAAAAGTTCAGGAACTCTTTGGATTTCGTCAATTATTACAGGCTCAGGAAAACGAGTAAAAAATTCATTTGGGTCTTCTTTTGCCAAAATCCGAGTATTCATATCTTCCAAATTCGCATAGGAATACTCTGGAAAAAGATTTTGCACCAGAGTAGTTTTTCCACATTGTCTAGGACCAAAAATACAGACAGAAAAATATTCACTTACACAAGATTTCAAATATTCTGAAATAGTTCGTTTTATCATAAAATAAGAATAATCTAATTTAACGGAGATTTCAAGTCAGACTTGAAATCTCCGTATTTTTATCAAGCATAAAAAAGGACTGCCAGAAAAGGCAATCCTCTAAAGTCTGTTTAACTAGATAAAATCTCTACATTTTTTCAAGGAACGAAACAAGAACCATGTTCATGGCTTTTTTCATTACGGTCAAGGTACATTCCGCAAGGAAAAGGCGCGCGCTTTTTAGTTCTGCTGTCTCTGCGTTCACGATTGAACAGTTCTGGTAGAATTTGCTGAACAGTTTGCTCAAATCGTAAAGATACGCCGCCATTACGCTTGGATCAAGATTTTCCGCAGCTTTATTAACTGTTTCCGGGAAAGAGCCAAGTGTTTTTATAAGTTCCCATTCCTCCGGCGTTTTCAACAAGTCTGAATGTTCAACGCTTGCCGCAACACCGGAATCCTTTGCTTTTTCCAGAATCGAGCTGATTCTTGCTCCCATATACTGCAAATAAGGTCCTGTATTTCCATTAAAACTAAGGCTTTCCGCAGGATTAAAAAGCATATCCTTGATTGGAGTTGCCTGCAAAAGATAATAATGCAACGCAGCCAACGCAACTTTTTCCGCGACATCATCCGCATCAACATCAGCTTCGCGACCACGCTCTTCTATCGCCTTAAGCGCATCGTTATGCAATGAATCCAAAAGGTCATCCGCATCAACAATTGTTCCTTCGCGGCTCTTCATTCTTCCGCTCGGCAAATTAACAAGTCCATAGCTAAGGTGATAAAGTTTGTCTGCCCAGTCAAATCCAAGCTTTTTAAGAATATAGAACAAAATCTTAAAGTGATAGTTCTGCTCGCTTGCAACAACGTAAACCAGCTGGTTAAACGGCCAGTCCGCATGTCGGCTTATCGCAGTTCCAATATCCTGGGTAATATAGACAGAAGTTCCATCTTTTCTTAAAAGAACCTTCTCGTGGTTGTCCTCGTCTTTTCCTTTTCCAACAACATCGGTAACATCGATTCGGACTGAGCCGTCCTCCGCCTTGAAGAAAATGCCTTTTTCCAGTCCCTTTAAAATCTCGCCCTTGCCTTTAAGGTAAGTCTCGCTTTCAAAGTAAAAACGGTCAAAAGAAACATTTGTGCGCGCATAAGTTTCTTTGATTCCGTTGATTGTCCAGTCGTTCATTTTTTTCCACAAAGCGTGGACTTCCGGATCACCGGCTTCCCATTTGACAAGCATTTCCTCTGCCTGCGCAAGTGCTTCCGGATGAGCTGTTTCTGGCTTGTCTTTTTCACCTTTAAGCCATCGGTCAAATTCAACATAGCACTGACCTACAAAATGGTCGCCCTTGATTCCCAATGATTCCGGGGTTTCGCCTTTTGCCTCGTGAAACCATTTGTATGCAAGCATACTTTTGCAGATGTGAACGCCACGGTTGTTTACAAGATTCACCTTGCAGACTTCAGCACCGGCAGCCTTTAAAATCCGGCTTACTGATTCACCAAGAGCGTCGTTTCTTAAATGCCCAAGATGAAGCGGCTTATTTGTGTTTGGCGCAGAAAATTCAATCATAACTTTTCTGCCGTCAAGGAACGGTTTTCCGCTTTCGTTCAATGAACCGTATTTTTCGCCCTGCTCTGAGATTTTCCTAAGGATTGCGCCTGCCTGATCAGCCTTGTTCAGCTTTAGATTTACATAAGGACCGACAGCAACGAATTCTCCGCAGTGTTTTGCGTCATCTGCATATTTTTCGTTTATTATCTTTACAACTTCACCTGAAATCTGCGGCGGCGCCATACGAAGTGTTTTTGCAAAAGCAAACATAGGAACGCCAAGATCGCCCATTTCAGGATTTGGCGTTGTCTGAACCACAATTTTCTCTTCCTCAACAGCAGATTCACCTTTTGTTTTTATAAAATCGTTCAGTGCTTTACAAACAACTTCCCGCATTGCGGATTTCACATCAGCCATAATAAAACTCCATTTTTCAAAAAAAAAGGAATGCTAAAAGCATTCCCTTTGACAAGTGCGGCGAACAGGACTTGAACCTGCACGTCTTGCAACACAAGGACCTCAACCTTGCTTGTCTACCAATTCCAACATCGCCGCAGGTGAAAATAATATATAAAAAATCACGTTTTATGTCAATAAGAATAAACACATTTTTACAATTTTTTCAGCATATTTATTGAACAAGCTCGTACTGCTTCCACAAATCAATGAATTCAAGCATATACTGCTGAACTCCGCAGAACCATTTTTTCTGCATCTGGCAGGCAGGAACACCAATGTATCTAAAATGCCAGCTTTCCCAGCGGTAACCAGTTATATCCTCATACTGCTTCGGAAACGAAAGACTCCAGCCAAATTTGTCGCCGTTCGCATAAATCCACTGCCCCATTTTTGTATCCGCAAAATCGTCTGTGATTGAACCAAAATCAATCGCAACTCCAAGCTGATGCTGGCTTGTTCCCGGCCGAGCGCTTTCCCGTTCAGCTTCTTCCAGACCGTCAACTTTTACCCAGTAGGCAAAAAGATTTTTCTGGTATTCATAAGAGCGGTAAGTTGAACTCACAAGCAAACGGATTCCATCTTTTAGGGAAGCCTGAGCCATTTCGCGCAATGCCTTTTCAACATCAGGGCGAAGCGAAAGGTCGTTGCGGTTTATTGAATAAAATTCATTTTTTACGAGCGGAACCAAATCTTTTGGCACATAATCAGAGGAAACCGTGTGTTTTTTATCAATAAGATAATAAAGGTTCAAATCATCGCTGCGGTATTTTTTTTCTTCCGCAAGAACATTGTAAAGGTCGGAAAGAAACGCGTTTTTATCTGAAATAACAATTTCTTCCTGGGCACGTGCAGACATTCTTGAAAGGATTTCATCAATTTTTGCAAAATCCGGATTTTCAGTCTTTTGCCTGCCAACAGATGAAGCGTTTTTTTCAACCGCCGCATCCGATTTTTTCTGGGCACAAGCTGTAAACGTCATCACCGCAAGAAACATAAAAACAATATATTTTTTCATTTCGTACCTCGATTTTGAGTTTTATTAATTACGCATATGAAATTGAATGAGCTACCAGAAAAAGCGCGTCAATTCGCCATGCTGAGCGTACAAAGTATCAGACTGCGCAATTTTCTTCAAAAATTGCTTGCTATCGCTCAGAATAGCTCGGTTGCCGCTTTCTTTTTCTTCCCGCACATTCAATTTGGGGATTCAGCAATTAAAAACACTCAATCTTCTTAATAACTTGTTCCTAAACCGCCTTCCTTCACCTGGAAATGGCTGAATTCAAGGCTGAAGCTTGCCATCCCTTTTGTTGCGGAGCGAAGATTTGTTGTAAAGCCGAACATTTTCGCCATTGGTGCCTGGGCATGGATAATTTCTTCGCTTGTCTTTGAATCCTGCCCCATGATAATTCCGCCACGCTGGGTCATCTGGCTCATCGCCTCGCCGACAAATTCCTTTGGACAAGAAATATCAACGTTCATTACAGGTTCAAGAAGCTCAGGTTTTGCCTGGTTGCACGCCTTGTCAAAAGCCTGGACCGCGCAAGCCTCAAAAGCGAATGTTGAAGCCGTAAGCTCATCATAATCAATGCCTGTGACTGTAACAGCAATGTCTGCGCACGGATAGCCGTAGTTGATTCCAGAGTCAAGGCAAGATTTAAGGGCGTTCTCGACAGCCTCAAAAATCTCTTCTGGGATTTCCTGTTTTCCGCGCACGGTGCAGGAATAGCTGTTTCCAGAACCAGTTTCGCGCGGCTCAACTTTAACTGTAAGCCCGGCTTTATTCTCTTTTCCGGCAAGCACTTTTTCGAATGTCTCAGAAACTTCCGCAGTCGCAGTAACGGATTCGCGGTAAGTAACCTGCGGATTTCCAACACGGCATTTAACGCCAAAATCGTCCTTCATTCTTGTAACAAGAACATCAAGATGAAGCTCGCCCATTCCGCTTATGATAAGCTGGCCTGTCTCATCGTCTTCGTGGTATGTGAATGTAGGATCTTCCTTGGAAAGAATTTCCAGTGTCTCATTCATCTTGTCGCGTTCGCTCATGCTTTCCGGCTCAAGGGCAACGGAAATTACAGGCTGAGGGAACACAGGTTTTTCAAGAAGAACAGGGAATCCTTCGCTTCCGATTGAATCGCCTGTCTGGGCAAGTTTTAATCCAACAAAAACGGCAATATCGCCAGCTTCAACTGCATTCAACGCCTCGCTTTTGTCCGCGTGCATACGAAGAATTCTGTTCACGCGTTCGCGTTTTTTCTTGTTGATATTCAGAATCTGGATTCCGCTTGCAATTTTTCCAGAATACATACGCACATACGCCAAAGAACCCATCTCTTTATCATACTGAATTTTAAATACAAGCCCCAAAGCCGGTTTTGTCACGTCGCAAGGAACAGAAACTTCCTCTTCCTTGTCTTTTTTGACATGAATTCCTTTTGCCGGCGGAATATCGGTCGGGCACGGCAAATAATCAATCACCGCGTCTATTAACGGCTGAACACCTTGATTGTGGCGGCTTGAGCCAAGCACAACAGGAACAACCGCGCGGGAAATTGTGGCCGCACGCAAGGCATTTTTCAGCTGCTCTAAAGAAATTTCTCCGCCTTCAAGATAAATCTCCGCAAGCGCATCATCCGTAGAGGCAACCTGATCTATAAGTTTTTCGCGCCATTTTTTCGCTTCATCCAGCCGTTCAGGAGCAATTTCAGATTCAACAACTTTTTCGCCCTCATCGCCCTCAAAGTGCAGCTCCTTCATCTTTAAAAGGTCAATCAGTCCTTCAAAATCCTGTCCCTGACCAATCGGAATCTGGAGCGCGACACATTCAACGCCAAATTTGTTCTGGACATCTTCTATTGAACCAAAATAATCCGCGCCGATCCGGTCCATTTTGTTCATATAAATAATCCGCGGAACTTTAAATGAGTCAGCCTGCTTCCATACAGTCTCAGTCTGTGGCTGAACACCATCAACCGCGCAGATAACTGCAACCGCGCCGTCCAGAACACGAAGCGAACGTTCAACCTCCGCAGTAAAATCAACGTGACCCGGAGTGTCAATTATATTTATCTGATATTTATTCCAATAAGTTGTTGTTGCAGCCGAACAGATTGTAATTCCTCGTTCCTGTTCCTGCTGCATCCAGTCCATTGTAGCCTGACCGTCATCAATTTCGCCAATCTTATGGATTTTTCCTGTGTAATACAAAATTCGTTCTGTTGTCGTGGTTTTTCCAGCATCAATATGAGCCATGATTCCGATATTGCGCATTTTTTTTAGGTCAGTCGGCATTTTTTTATCCTTTTATCAAAATAATATAAAATCTTTTTCCCGATATTTTAACGAAATACAAAAGTTCTAACAATCCCACCAGGCGGCGGCAGTTTCATCAGCAAGCTGAACAAGAACAACCAGCGGATTCTGCAGAAAGTTTGAGTAATTCATTTTTTCCGTGTCTGTAACATCGCTGAAACCCATGTGGCGGCTGATTGCCTCCAGAACCGGGCGTTTTTTTACAAAAGAAGGCATACATTCAAGCAAATCCAGGACAGACTCATTTCCGTGCCCCAAATTCCTTGAATCCTCGCGCGTCTTGTAAAATGATTTTTTTACCCAGTTTCCCATAAAATCCTTTGTGTTCCTGTATTCAGTTGTGTAGCTTCCTGCCTTGCAGAAATCGTGAGCAATGCAGGCAACAACAATATCTTCCGCAGAAATCTCAAATTTTCCAGTAAGACCGAGCGGAGTGCTGTAGAAATTCTCAAGGATTGTACGCGCAAAACGCAAAGCCTGAACTGTAACCATCAGAGAATGAACGCAAAGCCCGCTTTCCCAGTTCCCGTGAAAACGCGTGCTTGCCGGCGACTTCCAGAAGTCATGCTCGTCCATCCACTTCTTTAAATCGTCCTCCTCATCAGCATTTATAAGGACTTTATCAAGCATCTCGTAGTAAGTTTTTTTCACAGCGTTCAGGTCGAATTTTCTGTCTGCCGAAACAGGATTATTTTTTTCAAAAATCGAAATCAATTCATCAATTTTCGCGTATTCTTCTTCGTTTTTCAGATTGTTCATATTCACTTCCTTTATGATAAACACTATAATAAAAATATGGAAACTGCACAAATAAAAGCTGTGATTTTTGATATGGACGGAGTTCTTTTAGATACAGAAACAATCAGCTGGCATTCATGGGAACTTGCCGCCGAAGAATACGGACTAAAAGATATTGCCACAATAAACGCGCGCTGCATGGGCGCAAACCGGACCGACACATACGCGCTTTTACGCGATTTTTACGGAAAAGATTTCCCAAGCGAAAAATTCATCGACCGCACCTCAGAACTCACAACCCAAACAATCCAACGCGATGGAATTCCTTTGATGCCGCACGCAAAAGAAGCTCTGGAATATCTTGGCAGAAAATATACGCTTGCGCTCGCCTCTTCAACAAGAAAATCTGTTGTGCAGAAACAATTGACCTCTGTCGGAATCATCGGCTATTTCAAGACGCTTACCACTGGCGATATGGTTGAACATTCAAAACCGAATCCTGAAATTTATTTAAAAGCACTTGAATCAATCAACATAAACGCAGAAAACGCAGTTGCAATAGAAGACAGCCCGAACGGCGTGAACAGCGCGGCAAACGCGAAGCTCCGCACAATAATGGTCCCAGACAAAATCCAGCCGGATGAAACGCTAAAAAGCAGATGCTGGAAAATTCTTTCAAGCCTTGCGGAGATTCAGAACATTCTTTAGGAAGCAACCTGAAACCTCACGCTCCGAATTTCAGTCCTCAAGCCAGCGATTCTACTTCTGCAGAAGAGTAAAAGTTCCCTTGATTTCTTTTTCAGTTCCAATCCAGGAAGAATCCATGTCAGAAGGATTTTCCGGATTAAAAGCGACACCGAAATCATCCTGAAGCGTAGGAAATTTTCCCTGCACAAAGAATTTTTCCAGAAGCGAAATATAATACGCGCAGGTTTTGTCTTCCGGGTGAACCGTCAAAAGTTTTTTGAACATATTCAGCGCGGAAGAATAATTTCCGCCCTCAAAAATCTTCATCGCCTGTTCCCAAAGTTTTACGTACGCAAGGAATTTTTCATCAGAATCAGATTTAAAAGCCAAAAGCTCATACAACCGGATTGGCGTTTTTACATTCACAACCTGAACGCGGTCAAGGCTGCGCACAACAAAATCGTCGCCAAGCATTTTCCGGGTCGCCTCGCTCATAAGAATACCGCCAGTTGAATACTGCTTGTTCACGCCTTCAAGACGGCTCGCAAGATTAACGTTGTTTCCCATCACCGTATAGTTTTTCTTGTTGTCGCTTCCCATAAAACCGGCAACAATTTCCCCGGAGTTCAAGCCAATCCGCGTAAAAATCGTGCGCTTGTTTTTAACCATGATTTTAAACGCGGAATACAGATTTTCCGGGATTTCCTCTGGTTTTTGCGGCAATGCTGCAATCTCAACAATTTCCTTGTTTATAGCAACCTCCGCTTTTTTCATCTTTAAAGCCGCAGAGCAAGCCCTTTCCGCATGGTCTTTCATCGGAACAGGAGCACCGACAAAAGCCACAATCGCGTCGCCTTCATATTTATCAACAGTTCCATGCTCCGCAATGATAATCTCGCTCATTCTTGTAAGATAATAGTTCAACAGCGCAACAAGCTCATCAGCGGTCAAAAGCTCTGAAAATCCGGAGAATTTTTGAATGTCAGTAAAAATCGCGGTCATATTGTAATTTTTTCCGCCAAGAACAAGTTTTGAAGGATCTTTTATGATTTCCTGGACAACATCCTTTGAAAGACACTGGCTGAACGCATCGGTTATAAATTTTCTGTCTTTTTCAGAAGAACGGAAGCGCAAAAAAGTAACAAGAATAAACGAAAGAACTGAAATCAGGAGCGGAGACGCAAGCGGCACATAAATCCTGAAAAAATACATAAGAAGAATCGGAACCGACACAACAAGAACCACAAGCCCGCATCCAAACAAAGTCTGAAACACAACCTTGCGCCTTGAATGAAAAGCAAACGCAAAAAATGAAAGAACCGCCGCCGCAAAAGCCGCAATTTCCCAACTTACAGGCGTAATAAATCCTTGAGTCATAATTGTATTGTAGACATTCGCGTGCGTTCCAACATTCGGGTAGGAATTCTGGAACGGCGTTGAACCCAAATCAGTTGTTCCGCTGCCAGTATTTCCGATAATGCAGAATTTTCCGTCAAAAAGGCTGAGCATTTCCTCAAAATAAGAAAGAAAAACACTCAAATTATCAAAAAACAGTTCCGCCTCGGAAGTTATTTCCGGGAACGCCCGAACCGCATCCTCAAAATCTTTGCCGCTCACAAGATACGCAAGATTTTCAAAATATTTTTTCCGCAGCTCAAAATATTCAGCAAAAGTTTCATCGTCCACACCGCCCTGCAAGGCATTTCCGTCCGAATCAAAACCGTTCATGCAGCTTAAAATATAATTTTTGTACTCAAGAATTTCCTGCGCATCGTTCCAGATTGAATTTATTTCCGACACAACCGGCAACTTTCCGGCAGAATCAGGATTCTTTTCAAAATAATTCTTAAAATATTCAACATTCCTTAAAAGCTCTTTTTCGTGCTGAGCCAAAAACCACGGAAGACAAATTGAACAATGACGGAACGAAGTGTTTTTTTCATCCATAACTTCTTCCGCGCCGCCATTGTCCGATTCAACAAGTGCGGTTGCCGCGAACGGCTTTTTCAGCCAATTTATAAGCATCGCGCCATTTTTATCAACCGGGATTTTTATAGTTTTCTGAACTTTCTCACTTCCATCAGATGAAGGGACCGTGCAATTTTCAAGAACAACAAAACGTTTCGTGATTTTTATTTTTTCAGGATTCAGAATTTTTAGAACCGGGGCAAACGAAAGCTGCGCCAAAGCTCCATCATCATACTTTATAAAAAGCGGAATTCGCCGCCGAACGCCGTCCGAATCAATTGTCACATTTGTAAAACCTGCGCCGGTTGCGTGAGACATAAAAATTCCCAATGCCGGAGAAAAATCCGAATAATCTTTCGCGCATTTTTTCTTTGCAAGAAAATTTCCTTCATCCTCAACGTTGAAAAGAAAACGTTTTTTTGCGTAATCAAGCTCTTCATCGCTGTATTCAATCGCAAGATTCGCGGAATTTATCGTGAGCCACGTATTTCCAAAAAATTGAATTGCCTTTGAAAAATACGCGTCATTATCAACAAAAAGATTTTCAATTTCCGGCGCATTTTCCTCTGGATTTTCAAGAATTTGCTCATAAACCGAATAATCAACAGATTTTTCAGTTTTAGAAAGATATTCAATATCAAAAAGCGCAGATTTTGCCCCGGCTTCGCGCATATAAAGCAAAGAATCCGCAATCTTGTCGCGCGACAAAGGCCAAGTTCCCATCATTTCCAGCGCAACATCATCAACATCAACGAGCAGAATTTCCTCCCGCTCGGCAGGCGTTTTCTTGAATCCAAGCAAAATATCGTAAAACTTATGCTCAAACTTTTCAAAAACCCCGGCAAAAGTCAGCAAAGAAACAAAAACCGAAACCGCCGCAACCACCACAAAACTCAAAAATTTCGTGCTTTTCTTTATTTTTTTCAGGGATGTTTTCATGTCTAAGAAACCTATTTTGCCTCAACCGTAACGGTCAATGAAGCACTGTCTGCACCCTTTGTTTCCGGAGTCACAACAAGAGTTGCTCCTGTGTCCCCAGAAACTGTTCCTTCCACCAAAAGACTAGAACTAACAGAAACCGCATCAGAATTTGTAACACTGACCATCGAATAAACAGAAGAAGCTGCTTCGTTTCGCAAAGAAACTGTACTGCTTGAATTTACATAAGTTTCCTGCCCCTGCTTTACAAAAAGCGCACCATGCGGAGCATTTTCAAACGAATCATCATTTGTATTTGCAGCAGAATCTGAATTTTCTTCCGAATAATCAGAAATATCTACAACATCAACAGAATTTTTTCCATTCCATACAGCAACAGAACCTTTTTTTGTTTCAACTTTTGCAGAATCAAAATTATTTTGAACTGAAAATTCTGTTCCTCGCACAGAAGCGGTCACAACCGGAGTCCGAACTGTAAATCCGACCTTTTTCATTCCGTCCTTTTTTACGCTGGAAGAAACTCCTCCTGCATTTACAAAAAGCCTAACGTTATCTTTTTTAGAATTTTCAGAAAGATTTTCAACCGTCACTCTTGTCAATGGCTCAACATTTACAGTGGATTCCTTTATTTTTAATGTGATATAACTTTTAAATCCAGTCTGAATCACATCGCCGTTGGTTAAATTATCCCCAACAAACAAACTCTTCCAAGTTCCGCCAGAAAGAACCTCCGCTTTTCCAGAAAAAGAAACGACCTGCGCCGAAAATCCCGCAGCAAACAAAAAATAAGCAGAGCAAAAAATAGAAAAAACAAATGCGATGATTTTTTTCATAATTCACCTCCTAGAAAGCAAGAACAGCTTTTATGTCAAAATAATTTTTCTTCACATTGTCCGAATTATCTTTATCAATAAACTGGCAAGCCGCAAGTCCAAGCTGAAAATCACTCTTTACCTGCCAAAGTGCACCTACAGAATACTGAAATCCATAATATTCAACATCTTCATGTTTGTCGCCGGCAGAAGCATTAAAAATCACATCTGAATCTGCCGTAAGCAAAAGACATTCCAACGGTCTAAAAGCAATATTCATCCCAGCCTTTAAAATTCCAGAATACAAAAATTCCTGCAACGAATATGTTGAAGTATTCTTTGTAAATCCTACAAACGAAGAAAGTTTTCCCTGTTCGCCCGAAGCATAAAGCGCATTGATTCCAAAAGAAGCTTTCTTTAAAAAATATTCAAATTTAATTTCAGAAAGATTTGTTGTTTTCATTTTTGAATCATAATCAACAAAACCAAAAGTAGAATAAATTTTATAAAAAAGCGATCTCCATATTGGTCCATCCATCAAGAAAGTTGCATAAAACCTGTTGTAATCAAAATCCTCAATATGCAAGGCTGCCAAAAATTCAAGCGCAACAGTCTGATTTGCAAAAAGATACGGAAAACTCAAAGCAAAATCGGCAACAACATATTTTTCAGCAAAATCATAAATCTTGTCATAGTCAGCATTAAAAGAATGCAAAGTATTTTCTATTCCAAGAATTTCCTTATTCTCATTACCAACTTTGTACAAGAAATCCTGCGGCGATGTTGTGATAATTTCCGTATTCAAGGCATTAAGCAATCCCGTATATGCGCCATAAGCAGAAAATTTTAGCCAATTGTTCTTAAAACCAAAAATCACACCGTCAGCATTTTGCGAAAAAATCTTTCCTGATAAATCCGCAAAATAAAAACGCCCAATATGCATACCAATCTCAGAATTTTCCATTTCTTTTGAAAGAGAAAATTCAAAAAGATTAAAATCCAAAACATTTTTATATGTTTCATTCTGCATATCCGCCTCAAAATTATAGACAAAATCTGTCGCAAAATAATTTTTTCCAGACTTGTCAAAAGGCGCACGCAACCAAACCGAAGCAGAATTCTTCTGGTTCAACTTAAAATCATTATTTTCATTACTTTCAAAAGCAGAAGTGTTTTTTAGGATTCCACCAAAATCAAAAGCAAAAATATCAAACGCAGACAAAAAAGCAACGCCTAAAAAAAACAGAAAACGAAACTTTCTTATAAAACCAGTAATTTTTTTAATAATTTCCATTTTTCTTTCCTTTTTGCTCAAAACCATTCAAAAGTGCCAAAAACTCAGCGCCAGAAACATCTTGCTGAGGGTCTGCATTCTTCGGAACAATTTCCAGTGCCTTAAATTCCCTAAAAGCATAACGCTTTGTCTTAAAAATAGAATAAAAAATTCCACCTTTCATATTTGTGGCACGCGCAATCAAAAAGCAAGCCTTAGAA
>CAVBXG010000016.1:0-25082 GCA_963599585.1 bacterium | reverse complement strand
TATCATCCGCAATTTCTTTTGAATCAAAAAGATTTCGTTCAGACAAAACTGAAAAAGCATCCGCATCCAAAATATTTTCATATGAAATATTCTGATAAACGCAAACAAAATACGCAGCCTGACCTTTAGAAATATTTTCACTTTCTAAAAGCTCCGAAACTTTCTCAGAATTCTGCGAAAAACAAGCAAATCCAAAAACAGCAAAAAACAAACTAAAAAACAGTTTTTTATTCATACGAATTCTCCATCAGCTCTTTTATACCTTCAATCATATTTTTTCCCCACCATTCACAAAGCTCCTCGTAAGCCGCATTTTTTAGTGACGGAACTACAAAATTTTCAAACTGCATAAGATTATTCGCCGCATACGAACGGCAAATTTCCTTTACTTTTTCAACTTCTTTTTCTGTAAAATCCTCAAAATTATCCTGAATTGCGTTCAACAAAATCGTAAAAACCGATGCTGTTGAGCAAATTTTCTGACATTCTTCAATCGATTCAATTTTTTTAGCAGAAGAAATCCCTATGTCAATAAAATAATTGTAAACCAAACTTTCAATTCCTGCATATTTTTTTGCAAAGAACGAAAGCCAAAAATACGTCAAAAAATCTTCCCCCATACAGCAAAAAACCGGCGGAATCGCCTCAAACGCCTTTACACACAGTTCCCTTTTGTAAATTTTTCCCCACAAAAAACCGCAGTGATTATTTTCCACCAAAAAACCGTCAAAAATTTCTCTTCCAACCAGTTCGCCAACAAAAACAGTGTTAGCTTTTTTCTTCATCATCGACTTCCGTTTTTCTTTTCGCGAATTTTCAGAAGGGGAAAGACTTCCCCTCGGTCGCACTTCTTGCTCTCTATCAAACTTCAAGGCATCTGCCTTTCGTTTGCTCGTTCGCACTTCGTTGCGCCCTACCCCTTCCAGCGGGGACACCCCGCAACGCCCCGGTTCAAGATTCATTTCGACAGCATAATCTTCCCTAAAATCAACATAAGCCTTTCCATGAACAATATCTGCACCTGTTTTTTCAGCATTTTCATAAAGAACTTTTATTGCCCCCGGTGGTAAAATATCATCACTGTCTAAAAAAATTATAAAATTCCCTTTTGCCTCAAGAACAGCCGAACGCCTTGCTTCAACAAGCCCCTTGTTTTTTTCATGTTTTATAAAATTCACAGGAATTTTCTGTTTTTTGAGAGCTTTGCAAAATTCTTTCAAAATCTGCTTTGCCGTTTCTGATTTTCGCCCAGCGTTCCATACGCCACCATCATCAACAACAATAATTTCAAGCCCTTCAAACCCCTGCAATGCAACACTTACCAAACAAGCAGCCAAATATTTTTCAGTTCCACAAACAGGAATACACACCGAAACTTTTATTTTCGCTTTCTTGAACATAGGCTGGATTCCTAATTTGTGTCACTTTCAAAATGATTGAAAAACCAAAAATTTTCCGTTTTTATTCACTAGTAAAGGCAAAGCCAGATACAGTAGCCATAGCTGCCGAGACTTTTGTTCCTTTTTTTATTGTTTCTTTAGCAATATCAAATTCAAATAAATTATCGTTATTTTTGATACACTTGTTTTCCTTATCTACTGAAACACCATCATCAAGAATTACAAGTTTTTTCGGAACCAATGCAACAAATTTTGTTGGACCAAAAAAATTCTCTACATCAGAATCAATATCTGGACAATAAAAATTACGTTGTACATCATTACCAGATGATAGAAGAGTAACTTCCTGAATTTTTGAAGAATTCCCAAAAGTTTTTAACTCATAGGAAGTAGCATTCATTTCAACTAACGAACCTGTACTATAAATAGTATCCATATCTGATGTAATCTGATTTCCATTGTCTGGCTTATTTTTTATTTTTACAAGTGCATAAATCTTATCAGTATAGTTGCCAAGCCCATCGCCAAACTGCAAATCTGTAATACAAACATCACATGCATCTGAAAATTCAGAAGAATTAATAGAATCAATTTTTATAAAGTCAACTAGAAATTTTCCATTTGTAATATCATTCACAAAAATAGAAGAAGAATCATCAGAAGCAACAATAACTTTTAAACCATTAACTGCAAGAGTAGACAAAGATGACGAAGTTGTATCATCAGATGGAAGATTTATTTGTAGCGAACTCAATCCTGCACTTAAGTCTTCACCCTTTATTGTATAAGAGTTCAAATAGAAAGCAGGCGTGTCACTGTTACTATCTTTTACAAGAGCATACAGAATACTATTATCCCAATAAATATCCACAACCGATTGATTAGCACCAATAGTAACAGTATAAGTCTTGTAAGACGTTCCATCCTCTGTCGTTGTATAAAGTCCTGAATCCAATTTGTATTCAGAAAAATATACTTTTGACTCTGAAGAATCAGGAGCTGACATCACGCTCCACAGATTTCCATCAGAGTCAAATGTATAATAAGAGCCACTACATTTAAATTCCGCCGTTTCTACAGAATCATATCTTTTACTTTGGTAAAATGCAAAACCTGAAATTTTATTAATCCAAACTGCGGCAGTTGATATGGCATTTTCAAGAGTAACATCAATATTATTTGTCTCTGCGATTGTTATTGCCACAGGGCTTTCTGTCTTGTAAACACATAGATTCCCACTATAAACAGCAACATCCAGTTCTACAGATTTTCCAATATCAAGGTTTTCAACAGTAAAAGTATCATCAGCAGAAGTCAAAGTCCATTCGCTCGTTCTTTCGTAATCACCAGAAAAAGTTGCGCGCAGTTTGTATTCTTTTGCAGAATCAAGTTTTATTTCATCCTTATTTTGAATAGAAATAACAACATCAGAAACACATTTTGTAAGTTCAACTTTACACTTATTTTCACCAGCCACAAGCTGTTTTTCAACAGGAGTTTCTGTTTTGTAAACAAGAACATTTCCATTATAAATTGAAACATCAACGCTCACAGTTTTTCCGGTAGGCAAGTCTTTAAAAGTGAACGTCGGGCAAGAAACCTCTCCAGAATCATTAACTGTTGCAGACTGCTCTTGAACCATATTCTGGTCTTTTTCCCAAGAAACAGTAACTTTTACAGTATATGACGTCTGACTTGAGCCATCTGTAGAAACAGAATCACCAACAACATTTCTAAAAAAAGCCTCAGAAACTTCAAATGCAAGAGAAGACTTATTTTCCAAAGAATCTGAACAAGAGCCTAAAACCAAGGCTGCACAAAGAATTGAAAAGAATACAAATAAACGTTTTACCATAGTACTCTCCATTATATATTTTTATGTAAGTATAATACAATAATCTTGATTGTCAATTTTTTTACTATAAAAAATCGCAAAAAAATAAAAAAAATCGGGAGTTTTACGTCCCGATTTTTCAATGTTTTATTTTCAGCTACTAACTGATTTTATTTCTCCTGCGCAAGAACCACAGATGTCATCGGCGGAACTGTGAGTTTTCCGTCTTTTACTTCTGCGCCTGGGTTTGCCATGTAGACAATCGGCATATCCAAGCCTTCCGGCAGCTGGACTGTCTCAGTTCGCTTTGAAGAAATATTGTGAACAACAAACGCTTTTTCTGTTTCAGATTCCATCACATAAGATTCCAGAACTGCGCTTCCAGTAGGAACAGCCTTCAGGCGGCCTTCATACAAAGCAGGATGCGCTGTCTTTACGCGGATTACACGTTTATAGTGGTTCAACAATGAGTCCGGGTCTTTTTCCTGCTCAGAGATTGGAACAGTCTTTTTGTTGTAGACATTGACATTTCCGTAGGCACCGCTGTTGCACCACGTTGGAGTCATCTTGTCTTTTCCTTCCGGCTTCCATACGAGCGGAGTTCGTTTTGTAGGATCATCAGAGCCAGATTTCATTCCGATTTCTTCACCATAATAAATGAAAGGAATTCCTTCTGTCAAAATGTACATATCTGCGGCAAGCTTCATTTTTGCAGGTTTGTTTCTAAGGGCAGCCGCGCTTCTTGCCTGGTCATGATTAGAAAGGAACGGCGCATCAATGTAATTCTTGTTGTTTGCGGCATACATAGCGTATTCGCTTTCAAGGCTTCGCGCATATCCGTTGTATATGGAAGTGTCCGGGTCATCAGGAGTATTCTTGTTGTCATTCATTTCCTGGTTGTTGATAATCTGGGTAATCAAAGTTCCCAAGTCAAAATGAAAGTTAGACTGCATTCCGGCCATATATTTTGCACGGATTGCAGTTGGTTCCCAGACTTCGGCAACACTGTACGCATCCGGTTTTATAGAAAGAATATAATCGTTCATCTCTTTCCAGAATGCAACCGCTTTTGTGATTGTCTCTGAACCCGGCTCAACCTCAACGCTGTTATAAATATGTCCAGCCGCATCAAAGCGGAATCCTGCAACGCCCTTATCAAGCCAGAATTTGAATACTTTCTTGAATTCCTCGCGGACAGCCTGCTCATCCATATTAAAATCCGGCATAGAAGAAGTGAACACGCCGGCATAATAAGAATAATTGTCCGGGTCAGACTGATTTGTAAGGTCAATGTTCCAAACCTTGTGCCCCCAGATTTTCTGGTTCAAGTTATATTTTCCACCGCGTTCAACAGAATCATTGTCTGTAATCCAGCGGTACCAGGTTCTGTATGGACTCTGAGGATTTTTTGACTGGATGAACCAGTTATTATAAGAAGAAGAATGATTGCATGTCATATCGATAATAACATCAATTCCGCGCTTTCTTGCTTCTTTTACAAAAGTCTCAAAATCTTCCATTGTTCCATATTCCGGATTGATTTTGTAATAATCATCAACATCATATCCGTGGTAAGAAGGAGACTCAAAAATCGGCAAAAGCCACAAGCCTGTCACGCCAAGGTCAGTAGTTGTGCTGTCGTCACCATCATTCAGATAGTCCAGACGTTTTGTAAGTCCTTTAAAATCACCAATTCCATCGCCATTTCCATCCGCAAAAGAACGAACAAAAAGGCTGTAATAAACACCAGTCGTAGGTTTATTCGCAATTCTCTGAACAGGAGCAAGCTGAGTTATAGCAAGTTCCGGGTCAAGTTTTGCAGCTTTCTTCTTTGCATAAATTCCTGATGCACATAAACACAAGATAGAAAATGCAAGAATTTTTCTAGAAAGATTTTTAACGTTTTTCATAAAAACTCCTAAAATGTCATAAATAATGATTCAAAATAGTATACATCATTTTTTGTCAATTTAAAACAAAACTTGTGGTTTTAAATAAAAAAAAGCAGCCTGCAAAAAGTTACAGACTGCTTTTAGTACGGAATAAGCTATTTTTACTCTTTACCACTAGTTCCGGCAAGAGACATAAGCAAAGTCTTCTGTCCTGCCATAAAGAAGATAGTAAATGGAACTGCTACAAGAATAGCACCTGCAGCGAACATGGTAAAGTTATCGTTTGAACGGCCATTGATCATTTCATAAAGACCTACAGCCAATGTCTTTTTGTCATCACTACGCAAAACCATTCGCGGGAAGATGTAATCCATCCACGGACCTGTAAAACTTGTCAATGTAAGGAATACAATCTGCGGTTTTGCAGCTGGAAGAATTACTCTGAGGTATGCAACAAGCGGAGAAGCACCGTCAATATAAGCGGCTTCTGCAATATCGCGTGGCATTGTGTCAAAGTAACCTTTCATAAGCTGCGCGTTGAATGGAATAGAACCTGCCGCATAAACAAGAACCAATCCCCACAACGTGTTAAGCGCATTGAACTTCCACAAGATTACGTAAGTGGCAACCATACCAATAAAACTTGGGAACATCTGAAGAACAATCATTCCGGCCATAATCTGCTTTCGTCCAGTAAAACTGAATCGGCTGAAAATATAACCAGTTGTTGTACAAATGAATACAGTAAGAATTGTGTTCATTACAGCAATCTTCAATGTGTTCAAATACCAGTTTTTATAGTTAGTACCATGAACTGTTGTCTCGCCCTTTACAATCTGCTCAGAGCCAGTAAGCAAGCGGCGGAACTGATAAAGAGAAGGTTTCTTGATTTTGAAAGTAGTCTTCAAAACAGCAATAGTTCCTTCACCATGGCAAACGTCACAGTCAACAAGTTTACGGCCAATATAAGATTTTGTCTTACCATTTTCTTTATATGATGATTTTACATCAATATATCGGTAGCCCTTACCATCACAAACTTCACATTTTTCAACAGTTGACTTGTCTGTCTGTTCTGTAAAAGGAATTACAGAAGTCGCTGCCAAAGAATTAGACTTTGTCAAAGAAGAACTGATAGTAAAAAGAACAGGGTAAATAACAATAATAACGTTAATAATCAAAATCAGATTGAGTATAACGCTAATCGGTGTAGCCTTACTAAAATGCTTTTTCATACTTCACCCTCCTTGAATGACTTTGTTCTTGTAAAGTTATACAACGCGAATGGAACAAGAACAACGAATACAAGCAAAGAAAGAACAGATGCAAGGTTGTATCGTGAAGGTGTGTTCATCGTAAGTTTGTAAATCCAAGAAATCAAAAGATCCGTAGCACCGCAGTTTGTAATTGTAGTCAAACCAGCCTGTGGCATATTTGGACCACCACCAGTCAGGAAGAATACCGCACCAAAGTTGTTGATGTTTCCTGCGAACTGCATAATCAATGTCGGCTTTAACTGGAACATAACAAGAGGATATGTAATGCTCTTGAACTGCTGCCACTTTGTAGCACCGTCAATTACAGCCGCTTCATACAAAGAGTTAGAAATAGCTGTCATCGCAGATGTTGTAAGAATCATTGAGTATGGGAATCCAATCCAGATGTTTACAAAGATTAACGAGCCTTTTGCAACCCATGGGTCAGAAAGCCACGGAATAGGTTTTTCAATAATTCTAAGAAGCTGCAAAGTTCTGTTGATTGGTCCGATTGTACCGTTCAGCAAGTTTGCCCAAACAAAAAGAGAAAGCATTGTTGGAATAGCATACGGAAGAATGTAAACAGTTCTAAAGAATTTTGGAATAATAACGCGCTTGTCCTGCAATACGAATGCGTAGAAGAAACCTACAAAGAAACAAGTGAACGTGGCAAAAATAGCCCATATAATTGTCCACAATGCAGAAGCACCGAATGTTTTAGCCCAAGCACCACCACCAAGTTCTGAACTAACCTTCAAAGAGAACATCTGCTGGAAATTCTGCAATCCTACCCAGTCAACAAGGTTGTTCGGCGGAATATGCTCAGGTGAAGAATAGTTTGTGAATGCAACCAATGCAGAGAACAGCAATGGAATAATTGAGAAAATTGCCATAAGAACTATGGCCGGCGCAATACCGATGGTAGCGAACGAATTCTGTGAAATATCGTTCTTTGACTCTTTCATCGTAGGGAATCTTCCAGACTTCTTAATCTTTGCGACTGCCGCTTTTGCACCATTGATGTTCAAAATGTAAAGCAGAACAAAGAATCCAATGATGATAATAGCCATAATACCATTAATCATCATAAAGATGGAATGATCCATATATTTTGTAACAGTTGTAGGCTGTTTTGAACCAAGAGTGATAAGTCCAGCGATAGAAGTTACAATAGGACCTCTGAACCATGCTCTGTGCGCAAGCGATCTGTGACCTTTGCCAGCAGCAGCACGACAAATACTACAACCATCATAATGTTCATCGAAAAGATTTTCTCCAGATTCCTTGAAGTTCTTTGCTTCCATTTTAGCCATAACTTTAGCAAGTTTGTGGTCATATTTTGCAGCAAGATCTTCATAGATTCCATAAACATCATCATAATCAATGATTGAATCTGAAGCTTCAAGTTCTACATTATAAGCAGAAAGTTTATCATCCGCATCATAAGTAAAATCAAAATCGGCAAAAGTTGCCTGCAATTCTTCTACCAAAGAAACTCTTTCTTCTTTAGCATCCGCAATTGCCTGTTTATATTCTTCCTTATCAGACTTTTTTTCTTCAGCGTCAGAAAGTGCTATTTCGTAAGCAGCCTTTCCAGAAGCCTTTGCAGCCGACTTATTAAAGAATTTTGACATCGCCTTGGCACGAGCCTTTAAAACGCTGTCAAGTTTTGAATACTCTGCGTCTTCCAGATACTCAACAATTTCTTCTGTATCCGGAATGCCCTTCAAATAATTGTATTCACTATTATTCGCAGGGATAATCTTCTTTGAGCCAAAAATAATTGCACAAAGCATTACAACTTCAACAAGAGCAAACAAAGCTCCGCGGACGTACTGCTTTAAGAACAAAATCTGACCCAATCCCATAAAACATGAAGACGCAATTGGCGCTTTTTCAAGTTTCTTTGGGTTCACGTCGTTACTCATTCCATACTCCAATAACAAATATATAACAGTTACAGAGCGAAGATGGTCTTCACCCTGTAACTGTCCCAACAAAAAACCTTAAAGGTTTAATTATTTAGCAGCTTCCATTGCAGCGGCAGCAGCGTTAAGGTCAGTCTTAACATCGTCGCCGTCCCAGATTCCAGAATAAGCTGAACCCATTGCTGACCAGTAAGTTCCAAGCTGTGGAATTGTAGGCATTGGTCTAGCATAAGCAAGCTGATCCTTGATTCCCTTTGAAAGCTCGCCTGTAGCAGCGATGTCTTTTCTTGGTGGAATCTGATCTGTCATTTCATAGCGTTTTTCAAGCATTTCTTTTGAAGTGATGAACTTAGCAAAAGCCTTTGCTTCTTCTGGGAATTCTGAATAAGAAGAAACGAATGCAAGGCGAACACCAGAGAATGTGTTTCCTGGGTGATTTGATCCTGGGAATGCAGGAATTGTTGAAATACCGAAATCTACACCAGCTTTCTTGAAGTCTGTAATCTTCCATGGACCTGTGATAATCATAGCAGATTTTCCTTCAGAGAACTGTGCGTTACAGAAGTCTCCAGAAGCATCTGATGCAGGAATGTCAAGAATCTGTTTGCGGAGATTCTGGAAGAATGTAAGACCTTTGATAGCGTTAGCACTGTTCAAGTTGTGCTGTTTGCGGTCATCACCTTTTGGTCCGAACAATGGAGCATCGAAAGAAGCCATGAACATATATCCATAGTAACCGTCAGATACTGGCCATACCAAAGCATATTTTCCTTCTGCCTTGTTGTTGAAAGTCTTTGCGAAAGCAATTACTTCATCCCAAGTTTTTGGAGCTTCTTTGATAAGAGACTTGTTGTAGAACAAAGCATAAGTTTCAGCTCCGAGCGGGTAACCGTAAACAGCTCCACCGTAAGAAGCACCAGTCTTTGCCATGTCTTCAAAGTTTGCAAGATATTCATCTGCATCATCAACAGGAAGAACGTGTCCACCTTCTACCAATGCACCAATATGATCATGTGGAGCAACAAAAATATCAGCACCTACTCCAGCTGGACCATCCAATTCAATCTTTGCGCGAGCGTCTGTTGAAGCAACTGGCTCGTAAGAGATTTTTACGCTTGGATCAACTTTTTTATACTGACGAGCAGCAAAAGTGATGAATGCCTTTTCCGGACCATCTGATTCCCATACTTTCAATGCTACTTTTTTTGGAGCAGCAAAAGAAGTTGCAGCGAGTGCCATAGCAGTTACTGCACAAAACAATTTTTTCATTTTTTCCTCCATATTCAAGCCTGACTAGTGGCTAAAATAACTATTTAATTAAAGCGGATTACAGTTGCAGTCAATGGAGCAAGCTCAACTTCCGAGCCATTAACAGAAACGCCGGAAGCCGACTGAATTCCATTTACATCAACAGTATCACTATCACAATATATTACACTACTTCTTGCAGAAACGCCAACATTTATTTTAATATTTTCGTTTTTTGCGTTGACCAGCACAGCCCAAGTTGACTTTCCGTCTTTCAGGGTGTAGCCGAATGTAAGATTGTCTTCCAGCTCAAGGTCTTTTGCGACTTTCTGGATTTTCTTGGCATTTCCGATTCTGAAAATATTAAAAGACTTTCTAAGTTGAATCAAGCCTTTTGTGTATTCAAGAAGGTTCTCGTAGTCGGAATCGATTTTCCAGACGAACTGGTTTATGTTGTCCGAAGAATCGTAGCTGTTGCGCACAAAGTTTCCGACACATTCATTTTTTGCCCCGGAAATATTCGGCTTTGTTCTTCCGCGCTCCTGTCCGCCGTGAAGGAATGCAAGTCCCTGAGAAGTAAGAACGAAGAAGTTACCCATTTTTATGCGCTGGATGATTTCCTTTCTGTCCTTGTTTTCGTCAAGGCGGAGATTATTCACAATCGCGTCATGAAGAGTAAGCCCATCGTGGCACACAAGATAATTCAGGTTGTCGCCCGGCTGGTCTGCATGATAGTTCACAACTGGATTTCCAAGTACATTGCGCAGGATTTTTTCGCTTGAAGCGCCTTTTTTTGTTATAAATCCGCGTCCTGTCTCGTTGAATCCGCCGGCCTTGAAAACATCGCGGAACTCATCATTGAAAACTGAGACAGAATTTGTCTTCAGCATATAGTTCTGGTCCATTCCGAATGTTCCTTTCGGACCGTTGTACATCTTCCAGCCTTCGCCTTCAAAAAGAACTGATGGATTTATTTTTGCGCAGAGAGCGTAGGAATCTGTCACAGAAGACGCTTCCATAAGTCCCATAAGGTCAAAGCGGAATCCATCTGCCTTGTAGTTTTTTACCCAGTGCGAAGTTGAATCCATAACAAGTTTCTTCATCATGTAATGCTCAGTCGCAGTGTCGTTTCCGCAGCCGGAATTGCTCGTGTAGCTTCCGTCAGGCTTTGTGCGGAAATAGTAGCCCGGAACAATATCATCAAGAAAACGAGTTCCAGCCATGTGGTTGTATACAACGTCAAGAAGAACGCCAATTCCAGCCTTGTGACATTCATTTATAAGTTCGCGGAGCTCGCGCACACGGCAGTACGGGTCAGAAGCGTCAGAAGCGTACCATCCTTCCGGAGTGAAATAGTTGTACGGGTCGTAGCCCCAGTTATAGTTGTTTCCGTTTACAGTTCCGGAATTTTCGTAAGCCTTGTACATTTCGTTTGTACTGTAGAAATTCAGAACCGGCAAAAGCTGAACATGAGTGATTCCAAGTTCCTTCAAATATGGAATTTTTTCAATAAATGCCTTGTAAGTTCCAGGAATATTCTCTACATTTGCGTCCGGGCTAGAAGTAAAGTCACGCACAGAAATCTCGTAGATTACAGCATCCTCGCGTTTTGCAAGATTCACATACGGCGCGTCAATCTTTCCGGCTTTAGGGCTGTTAAAGTCAATTATTGCGGCGCGCACAAAATCACCTTTTCCGTAGTCAACTGCCATTGAGGAAGCATAAGGGTCAAGAACCGTTACAGTTCCCTTTGAATTTTTAATCGTGTAGTCATAAAAAAGTCCGTCCGGCTCAATCCTGTCAAAAGTTCCAGACCAGACACCAGTCTTTGGATTCATCTGCATATACACACGGTAATCCGGTGCCTTCTGGCTTGATGTCTTGTAAATATTCAATGTCACATCAGAGGAAGTTGGTGCCCACAGCTTGAACGAGGCAGAACCGTCTGAATAAACGCAGCCCAAGACTTCATTTGCGGCAGGAACCATTGTCTCCGCAAGTTTTACCGCAAGATTTGTACCGTTTACTTTTGCGTCCGCAAGGAACGAAGAATTTTTTATGACAAGAGAATCACTTACTGAAACATTCTGTTTTAGCGTTACAAGAATATTTTTCGCCATGTTCTGCGAAAGGTCGGCTGGAGAATCAGCATTCACAACGCTTTGAATTTCATATTCCGCGCCGTCTGAAGTAACAACAGAGAAACCTGAAAGTCCACCGTCAACATCAAGAGCAAATCCGCCTGAAAGAGAAACAGAAATCTGACTCAGGGAAAGAAGCTCAGCATTTTTTACAGAAGGCTTGTAGTCAAGCGCGGCATAAGTCTGCTGGTCGCCTGAAAAAATTGCGACTTTTTTCGATGTGTTGATGTTCCAAATACGGTCGTCGCTTCCGTCTTTGTTCCATTCATCTTTTTGACGGACAATAAGCCCAAGACCGCCGTTTTCCGAGGTGATTTTTGTTCCGCCTGTTGAAGAGCCATCCAGTTTAAGGCGCATATAACCGATTCCGTCTGAGACAGTCCAGTTCTGCGTGAACGGCCAGCTTGCTCCGCCGTCTCCGCCCGGGTTTGCCCAAATCCACAATGCCCAAGGCGCATAATTTCCATCTTTTCTGTAATAATAGATAACTAACTCATCATTTTTTGGCGACAGTTTTTTATCCAGCTCAAGAATATCTTTCATTTTTGCTGGAGCCGCGTTTTCAAATGAACCAGGAACAGCTACAGGAACAACATCTTTTGGCTTTGCAAAAAGTCCTGTAGAACCAAGAAGAACCGCAAAAGCGGCAAGAATAATTTTTTTCATAGAATCAATAATATCATCTAAAAAAAAATAATCAAATTTATTTAATGTGAATTTCCAGTTTTTTGGCGAAAAAACAGATATTTAACGAATCAGAGAATTCAGTTTTTCGTTCAGCGCGCGAAGCTCCGTATCGTTTGGATTCAGGGCGACAACCTGCTTCAGGTAATACTGGGCTTTCCGGTAATCATTTTTTGCGTAGTAGATTTCGTACAGACGGAACAACGCATCACTGTTCCTTGGGTTCGCGATAAGGCTTGAACGCAGGTCAGAAAGGCTCATGGATTCAGAGTCGCGCAGAAAACTTCGCTGGTAATACAAGAAACTCTTCAGCTTTGCGCCGGCTGAATCAATCTGCTGGTTTATGAGCGACAAAGCCTGCGCATTCCGGCCGGAAGCGACCATAACGGAAATATAGGCCTGGACAACATTTTCATCGGAAGGAGACTGGCGGTAAGCCTGGGAAACCAGATTCCACGCCTCGTCGTAACGTTTCAGCGCAAGGCAAATCTCTACGTGGTTAAAAAGAGTTTCCTTGTCCGAATCCGGCTCATCAATCAGCCTTGAGCTTGTCTCATAAGCCTTCTGCCATTCCTTTTTGCGGATAAATCCTTCTGTAGCATAAAAAAGAGCCGCTTTTTCCTGCGGAGCGACAGAAAGAACCTGATTTGCGTAGTATTCCGCGGACTGCCCCGCCACAGGAAGTCCCGTGGCACTGGAAACCCTTGCGGCGTACAGGAGAACATCCTTGTCGCCGGGATAATTTTTCAGCGCGGTTTCGATTGTAGCCACGGCTGCGGTGTTATTCTTTGACCATTCAAACTGAATTTGCGAGCGCAGAAGAAGATATTCCTTGGAGCTGCTGTCCTGCCGGGAATAAACATCGAGCAATGAGGCAGCATGGATATAATCTTTTTTCTGGATAAGAATTTTCGCACGGAACAGAACCGACTCAAGGTCGTTCGGTTCCTGCTGAAGGACGCGGGAAATATAAGTTTCAGATTTTGCATAATCTTTCTTTAGAAAATAAATCTGCGCGCCAAGCTTTAAAACTCCCATGTCGGAAGGATATTTTTCCAAAAGTGAATTAACCTGAATTTCCGCTTCCTGTGCATTCCCGGAAAGATACAAAGATTCCGCATACGCATACGAAACCTGAAAAATTTCCGGCGCTTTTTTCGTGGCATCCCGGAATTGCGCCACCGCCTTTTCGTACATTGAATTTTTCCTGTAAAGAATTCCAAGAAGATAAGAAGCCAGAACTGATTCCGGGCAAAGCGAAAGCCCTTTTTTTAACGCGGCCTCGGAATCTTCAAAAAAAGGCGAGACATCCGAAACTTTTGTAACAACCAATGACGGCAGAACGATTGTAAGAAAATCAACATTTCCAGTGCTTGTGTCGTAAATTCCATTTTTTGCGGAATTTATCGCGCCAAGATAAGAATTTCCCTGCGAGACTTCCGGCGACTCCCAGTCCACCCGCTCGTTCGTCCAGACCATCTGCATTATATTCGACTCAACCGCAATCAGCACTTTCTCGTTCTCTGTGAGCTCTGAGCTTTGTTTTCTTATCGCCTGGATTGCGCGCCTTAAAGATGAAGGAGAACCGACTTCAACATCCTTCATTATTGCTTCTGGGATTGCGGAAAAATACGTGTAATTCCTGTTTTTCTTTTCCTCGGAAGACTGATGATTTATCGCAGTCTTTTCATCTGGATTTCCCGCGAATTTTCCAGAAACAAGTCCGCCGTTCGTCTGAGGCTGCTTTGGCGTGCTAGCGCATGAAAAAATCAGCGTTGAAAAAAGCGCACTAAAAATGAGAAAAATAAATTTTACGCCGCCGATTTTTTTTAAAGTCACAAAAGTTTTTCCAGCTATTCTTCAGTATCGGTGAAATTCGGTTCGTTTTTCAGTTCTTTAGACATATCCTCCGGAAGAATTTCCAGAAGCGATTTTCTATGAAAAAACAGAATAACCAAAAATGTTCCTGCCAGAATCAAAGTCAAAGGGCAGATAAGCAAGGCAAGCCGGCTAAGCGGCATTTTTATCACGTTGAATGAAAACAGAAGGAACACAATTCCAAGGGCAAAAAGCGAAAGCGCAGGCAAATCGTAGTTTATCGCAAAAACTTTTCCTGTTGTGCGCGCCGCAATCAAAAGACCAAGAGCTGTAAGAATCACAAAAAACGGCCACAGTTTTTCAAGTCCAACGGAAAAACAGTCAAAGACCAGAACCAGCGAAAAAATCCCGAAGAAACTTAAAGTCAACCCGGAAAAAAGCTTAAAAGGAGAACGGGAAAACGCAATGTAGCTGTACAGAATTGCAAGCCCCGCAAGAAAAATTCCCACAGGAATTCCCCAGCTTGCAAAATCCGGACTTTTTCCGGCAAACGCAAGAGCAAGCAGAACTCCGGCAAAAATGAGCAACATTCCAAATGCAAGAATTGTATTAGAAAGCTTAACGCCTGGCTTTTTCATGAAAACTCCTAAAATTCAACATTTTAAAATATAACTAAATTACAATAGAATACACTAAGAAGCCTTATCTTGCCAACAACTAATGAACATGGTAAATTTAAAATATGAGATTAAAAAAACAGATTTTCGCAGCGTTCTTGTTTTCAGCATTGATTTTTGTTTCATGCAAGACTGAATACAACGAAAGAAACGCCGCGATTGAAAAATCCCAGACCGAGCTTTTTACTCTTCTTGAACAGGAAAACCTTGAACCTGTAAGCCGTTACGCAATTGTAAACCAGATTGCCACAAATCTTGTCTCTTTAAATGACCAGCAGGGACTTATACTTTTTCTTACAAACTGGGTTGAGGAACACCCTGAAGATTCCTACAACGCATACTGGCTTTATCTTACAGCGTGCGCTTATCTTTCCAACGGAGCCGAGCCGGTCGCGGAATATTATTTTGACCGTATTCTTGTAAATTACCAGGATTTGCTTGTAAAAGGAGTCTCAATCCATCTTACATGCCTGCAGAATTTAATCCAGATTTCAACAAATCCGCGCAGCAGAATCCATTATTTCAATGAACTTATAAACCGGTTTCCGACAAATGTCTCGATTACAGAGCTTTATCTGCGGCTTGCACTTGAATACGAAAAGGAAAGCGACTGGAACGAGGCGTTAAAAGCGTACTCAATGTTTCTTGCGCAGCCGGACTCTTCCACAATTCAGATCGCGGGCGAACCGAACGCATACAAAAAGGCGCGGCAGCTTGTCGGATTCAGCAACTCTCCAAAGGACTGGACTTTTGAAAGCCTTCCTGCGCTTGAACAGGCTGTAAAAAAAGCAATCAGAAACTACGACTGGCGTTCGCTGGACAAATACAGGGCGCGCGTAAACTTTTTCTCAATGTCATGGAAGCAGGACGAAATGGATCCGAACGCGCAGGAAGAATTCAGCATGAGGAACTTTATGCGTGGAAACCGGGTTCGCTACAACGCGGAACTGGACGAAATGTCAACCTCAAACGAGGCTTACCTTAGGACTTGGGGATGGTCGCAGTACGTTTCGGTATGGTACCTGTATTTTAGAAAAGTGAATTTTCCGCTTGACCCGGACATCCACGGAAACTGGGAATGGGCCGGAATCTACATTGGCGAAAAACTTTGATAAAGCAGCTAAAAATGCGGAAAAAAGGCGTTTTCTTTCTATTTATTTTGTTTTTTTTCTCAGGCGCAATTTTTTCCGCGGAAAATGCGGCGAACAAAGTTGCGTACAAAAACCTGAATTTTCCGGGGATGAACAACGCCGCGGTAAAAACTCTCCGCAAAAAATATCTGACAACGCACAAAAATTACCTTTACAAAGTCCTTGACGAAGGGCAGCAGTACAGAATTTTCGTGCGCAATGAGCTTGAAAAGCGGAAAATGCCTGCCATACTGGAATATCTTCCGGTTGTGGAATCCGACTACAATCCTTACGCAAAATCACGCTCCGGCGCAACCGGCTTGTGGCAGTTTATGCTGAACAGCATTCCGGGGCTTCTGGAATATAACGACTTCGTTGATGAACGTCTTGACCCATGGAAATCCACTGAGGCTGCGCTGAAGAAACTTAACGAGAACTACCGCACTTTCGGCGACTGGCTCTTGGCGATAACCGCATACAACTGCGGGGCTGGAGCACTAAAAAAAGCCATGAAAAAAGCTGGAAGCCGGGATTTCTGGTATCTTAGGGAAAAAGGATTCCTTAGCGAGCAGGCAAGCGGTTACGTTCCAAAACTTCTTGCAATCGCGGATGTTGTTGAAAATTCAAAATATTACGGCGTGAATTTTCCGCAGGCACGCGCATGGAACGGAACAACACTGGAAACAAGAGCCGGAATTTTTGACTACATTACGGTTTATGATTCAGTCTATCTGAACGCGCTTTCCCACGAGCTAAGGATTGACCGGCAGGAACTTTACGACCTGAACAGCGCGCTTACAAAACACGTTACGCCGCCAAACAAAGAGTACACGCTGCGCTTCCCGGAAGGAATGAAAGATTCAGCCGCCTACGCACTGAACCAGATGGGATATTTAACTAAAACATCCAACTAAATCCGCCGAAAATCAATGTGGTGGTTAATATGAAAAAAATTCTGTTCGCGCTTGCATTCTCCGCATTTTTAATCGTTGCCGGAAAATCAAATTCAGTTTACGCACAAATTGACAATTCAACTTTGTCCTCAAAAAGCCATGTTGACTGGACTGAAAAAAAATTCACCTCAAAAATTTCCCTTGATGTAAAAAAAGCGGGTCTTGCGCTTCCTGCCGGAAGAAATTCTGCGGAAAGCCTGATAAAAATAAAAACTCCCTCACTTTTAAAGAATCCAGTCCTTTCACTTTATGTTGACTCCGCAAACTACATCGGCGACGTGATTCTTGATGAGACAATAACACTTGAGCAAATCACTGGAATAATTGAAAACGCAAACCAGACTCTCGCGGTTTTTTCAAGCGACGGAAAATCCGCGGACACAACAAACACAATCGACATGAACACTTTGGGAAAACTTCTTGTGCGCCACCGCTACCCTTACACGCCGGAAGAACCGATTGACATTGTCTCAAGCCGCGAATACACAGGAATAATAATCGACGCGCGGGGAACAGTTCCAGTTCACGGAGAATTTGTTTCAAGCGAAGTTTTTCCAGCATTTTTTCCGACAATCTGGGACGAAAACATGAACATTGTCTACGAGAAAAACATTGCGGACAGCCAGATTGTTCAGAATGAAGGGCTTGTAAAATACAACTGGCAGGACGACTTTGAGCTTTACGAGAACAAAGTCGGCGGAAATCCACTTTACATAAAAGCCTACAAAGTTTACGGAAGAAACCGGACCGATCCAATCATCAGAAGAAAAGACGCGCTGAAAATCCTCACAGTTGAAGCAAACCGCAAACTTCTGCGCGACGGAAAAGTTGTGATTCTTCTTGACAAAAAAAATCTGATTTATGATGTGAAACTTCCAGAAAAAACGCCGGATTACTACGCGACTTTTAAGGAAATCAAAAAATATATATATGAAAACAAAGTTCCTGATGTTGACGTTTCTGACGGTCTTACAGGAATTCTTTTCAGCGTTGACCTGAAATTTATTCCAGACTCGCCTGAACTTTTGCCGCAGGAAGCTCCAAGAATCAGAAAAATCGCGGAAATGCTCCAGGAAATAATCAAAAACAATGAATTTACAATTCTTGTTGAAGGACACACCGCGGATCTTGGAAAACCTGTCGGTCAGATGAACCTTTCTATAGAAAGAACTAGAACGGTTATGAAGGCTCTTGTGGACGAAGGAATTCCTGAACGGATTTTCACATACAAAGGTTACGGAGCGACACGGCCGGTAGCGAGCAACGCAACAGAAGAAGGAAGAGCGCAGAACCGCCGCGTAGACATAACCGCACGGCCAAAAGCGACTTACATTCAAAGAGACTGGTAAAATCCAGCCGCTTTGAACGATTTTTCCGCAGACTTACGATTTATAAATATTTTCAATAAGTTCAGCGCACTTTTTTATTCCGAATTTTCCGGTGTCCAGGGTTATGTCGTAATTTCGGGATTCGCCCCACTTTATGTCCGTGTAGAAATGAACATAAGATGAACGGCGGCAATCCCGGTCATGAAGGAATTTTTCAGGCTTTTTTCCAAGCTCAATATTTTCTGCCACAAGCCGCTTGATTCGTTCCTCGTAAGATGCGTGCAGAAAAACATCAAGAACATCATCTCGCTCTTTCAGAATAAAATCCGCGCAACGCCCGATGATTACGCAAGGCTCTTTTTCAGCAAGTTCCCTGATTATTTTTGTCTGAACCGCCCAGATTTCATCTTCCAGCGACGGTCCTTTGTAATACATTCCTGCCGAAAAATAACTTTCAAAGACGTTCTTGTTTCCGTATTCACCTTTTTCCGCAATATATTTTTCACTTAAACCGCTTTCAATTGCGACTTTCTGGATTATCTCGCTGTCAAAAAGCGCAATCCCCAGATTCTTAGAAAGCTCTTTTCCCACCGCATGACCGCCAGCACCATATTCACGGCTGATTGTGATTATTCTGTAACTCATGATGTCCTCCATGTATAAAAACAAGAATAAAATGAACGTTGGGTTTTAATTCACGACCAACAAATTGAATAAGCGGGAAGAAAAAGAAAGCGACAACCGAGCTATTCGGTGCGATGGCAAGCAATTTTTGAAAAAAATTGCGCAGTCCGATACCTTGTTACGCTCCGCATAGCGAATTGACGCGCTTTTTCTGGTAGCTTATTCAATTTCTTTCACAATGATAAAAACTCAACATTCATTTTACCTAGTTTCCACTAATTATATCACAGAAAAAAAATCAGGATAAACAAATTTTGTTTTTATGATAGAATAAAAATCAGTTGAGGAAAAAATGGAAAACGTGCTTGCGCCTGTGGATTTAATAAAATCTGAGAACAAAAAATTGTGGCTTAATTCAAACCTGAACGAAATGATGTTCGGAAAAACAAAATTCTCGCTTTTGCTGGAAGAAACCGGAATTCTTGCGGAAAAACTGCCGGACGGAACGTGGAATAAATTTTCATTATGGAAATTTGAAGAGATAAAGACGCAAAATGAAAAAGTCTACTTTTGCGGAGATTTTTGCGGCACTTCACTTTTGCGAATAATTGAAACGGAAGGCGCGGACTCGCAAAAAGCTGAGGATGCGATTTTTTCCGTATGCGAGATTTATTCCAACGCGATAAAGCAGAATATAAAAATTCCATGTAACGGCGCGGCAGGAATAATTATAAATCCAGAGGAAGAAAAAATTCTTTTTGTGCCGGAAAAAACTTTTGACCGTTCAGCCGCCAATCTTGGAAAAACTTTGTACAATTATTTCCAGAACGACTGGCGCGACTACATTGCCACGGGAAATTCCGCAGTCAACTTTGCGCTTGGCACAATGGCATATTTCGCGGTGGCAAAAAAACTTCCATATTCAGAGGAAAACGACAAAAAGCTGAGCGACCGGAATTTTATTCCGCTTGAGCACGAAATCAACGGAATAGACAAGAAACTTGCGGGCGCAATAAATTCGCTGCTTGAAGGAAAAACGCTGAAAAACCAGTTTCCGCTGAAAGAGCTGAAAAAAGAAATTTTTGGAAACGAAAGCCAAAAACACAAAATTCCAGAGCAAGAATTTGAAAAAATCTCGGCAAAATTCAAGAATGAGCAAAATTCCAAGCTGAAAAGACAACGCTTTGTGCGCAAAAACCGAGCAATCGCCGCCGCAATCTTTTGCGCCGCACTTTTTATTGCAATCGCCGCCGCTTCCATAACCAGCGAAAATTCAAAAAAGCCAAGCGCAATCGGGCTGGACTCAATGCAGGTTACAGAAGTTTTTTACCGCGGAATCCACACAATGGACACGGATCTTATGCTCTGCGCCGCAAAAAACTGCCCTGAAGCACAAGGTTACATCTCAAAAGTTCCGCAGATTTACATAACAACGCAGATGAAAAGCGCGTACAATTTTGACTCAGGGATTTCAACGCCGGAAAACTGGTTCTTCTTTGAGCCGGATTCCACAAAATCATATTCACATTATATTTACGGAATCACAAATTTTTCTGTTGACGGAAAAAATTCCGCGCTGGACATAAAAGTTCCAACAAAGAAAAACCATCCCGCGCGCAAAGTCTATTCAGAGGACGGTTCAAAAACAAGAATTGAGAAAATGCCGAACGCAACGCACAAGGTAAAATATTTTCTTGTTCACAACCAGGACAATCTTATTGAAGTTGAGGAATTTACAACCGTGGTGACGCTGCGTTTTTCAGACAAGGCGTGGGAAATCACAAAACTGGACCAGACAAGCTCCGCCGAATATTTTTCGCCTCTTCAGGTTTCGCTGGATTTCAAACAGGCACTTTCTGACTGCAACAAAAATGAAATTGAAGCCGTAAATTCTCTGCGCAAAAAATATCCGTGGCTTCCGACTGAAAAATCAATGCAAATAGAAAAAGCCCGTCTCGACAAAATCGGATACTAACCCAAATGCCGAGTTTTATTTCTGAAGAAATAAATTGAATGGGCGGGAAGAAAAAGAAAGCGGCAACCGAGCTATTCTGAGCGATAGCAAGCAATTTTTGAAGAAAATTGCGCAGTCTGATACTTTGTACGCTCAGCATGGCGAATTGACGCGCTTTTTCTGGTAGCCCATTCAATTTGTGTATTGAATTTATAAAACTCGACATTTGTAATATCATTTCCTAAAATTCATTCTGACATTTTTTCAAAAAATGTCATTGACACTAAAAGACCTATTATATAAACTAAAAACGATAAGTGACTTTTGGAGGTTACCACTTAAATGGCTTACACATACAATGTTGAAAAACAACACGAAAAAGGCAAATGGCATGCCATTGAACGAATCAACAATCTTGTAGACAAAGACTCTTTCATGGAAATTTATTCTGGAGTTCGCCATAACTGCACAAGTTTCGGAATGGAAAAGAAAGATATTCCTTATGATGGCGTAATCACAGGTTTTGGAACAATCAACGGAAGAAAAGTTGCGGTTTACGCGCAGGACTTTACAGTTCAGGGCGGTTCTCTTGGTTTAATGCACGGAAAGAAAATCGCTGAACTTATTGATAAAGCAATTCAGGCTCGCTGCCCGGTTATCGGAATCAACGATTCGGGTGGAGCTCGTATTCAGGAAGGTGTTGACGCCCTTTGCGGTTACGGCGACCTTTTCTATCAGAATGTACGTGCATCCGGCTCAGTTCCACAGATTTCAATCATCGCAGGACCTTGCGCCGGCGGTGCGGTTTATTCACCGGGAATCACAGACTTCATTTTTGCCGTAGACAAGATTTCTCAGCTCTTCATCACAGGACCAAAAGTTGTAAAATCCGTAATGTTCATGGATATTTCTGCGGAAGACCTTGGCGGTGCCTCAATCCATTCAAAAAAATCAGGCGTTGCACAGTTCCGATGTATTTCTGAACCGGAATGTTTTGAAAAAGTACGAAAACTCTTGGACTACATTCCGCACTACTACGGCGATGAAATTGTTCAGGCCGCAAAATTCAAGTACGATGAACACAAAAAGACAAAACACATTGAAAAAATCCTTCCAGAAAACACACACAAAGGCTACGACATCCGCGAAGTAATTGAAGATGTTACAGACGACAACTCATTCTTTGAGACTTCCTCTGAATTTGCGATTAACTGCGTAACAGGTTTCGCAAAAGTTGAAGGACGTTCAGTTGGTATCGTTGCAAATAATCCGGCCGGAATGGGAGGCGTTCTTGACTGCGATGCTTCTGACAAAATCGCGCGACACGTTCGCTACTGCGACGCATACAATATTCCTCTGCTTACTTTTGTTGATGTTCCGGGATTTATTCCAGGTCCACAGGAAGAGCAGAAAGGAATCATCCGCCACGGCGCAAAAGTTATTTACGCATACAGCGAGTCAACTGTTCCAAAAGTAACTGTAATCACAAGAAAAGCCTACGGCGGAGCTTACATCGCAATGTGCTCAAAGCATATCGGCGCGGATTACGTTTACGCATGGCCGACTTCTGAAATCGCAGTAATGGGCGCAGACGGCGCAATCGGTATTCTGTACGCAAAAGACTTAAAAGATCCGGAAAAAGCTGAATACGTTGCAGAAAAGAAAGCTCAGTACGAACAGGAAATCATGACACCAACAATCGCGGCAAAACGCGGTTACATTTCCGAAGTAATTGAACCTTCCGCAACACGCAAATACGTTGCAAACAGTTTCCGCTTCCTTGCAGACAAACAGTCAATGGATAAACCTGCAAAAAAACATGGAAATATTCCACTGTAAAATTATTGCAGACAGAATGTTTTGTGGTGGTTGAGCTTACCGAAACCACCACAGAACTCATTTTCATCTTGAAAAACGCCCGAACGAGTCCTCAAAAAAAGTTCCATCTGAATAATAGATTTTTTCCGCATAAAAAGATTCAACCTGCAAATCGAGTTCATTAAAATCATCAGAATCGCACAAATCAGAAAAATCCTGAATTTCAAAATAATCGTGAACAGACTCGCCGGGCGGTACGCAAATCTTGCATGAAGCAAAAAATCTGCGGGCGGAAAAATCGTCTTCATCAGCAGAATCTGCGGCGCAAACCACAAAATCAACTTTTTCAACAGCAGCAGAACTTTCATTCAAAAAATCGTACTCAAGCACAAGTCCTTCCTGCCTAAAAACCAGTTCCCCGGAAGCAAAATAAGGCGCACCACCCCGCACCGAAACACAAGCACAGACGCAAAAAATCTGCGCAACCAGAAAAACCAAAAAAATCAATCTATTTTTCTTCATACAAATTTATCGCAAAAAAAAATCAAAAACGGAAATAGTTCACAGGAATTTTGTTGAATAAGATTAAAAATAAATGAACGTAAAATTTGTAAAACAATGTAGCGTCATGCAATATAATATGTTATGTTATACTAAGTATCTACGATTTCCTTAAAGCAGGTAGACATGAATCTTTTTCACGGAAGCAATATTTTAGTTCAAAATCCTCAAATCATCATATCTGAAAAGACGCTGGACTTCGGCACCGGATTCTATACAACAAGCAGTCTTGAACAGGCTAAAAAATGGGCAATCAACAAAACAAAGAGAGAAAAACAAGGAACTGCAACTGTAAGCGTTTTTTCTGTTGAAGATGATTTCTTGGCAAATCCAAATTTAAATGTATTGAATTTCCAAAAAGCGGATGAAAAATGGCTGGACTTTATCATGTCAAACAGAACGAATCTTGATTTTAACCATTCGTATGATATAGTGAAAGGAGCGGTTGCAAATGACCGTGTTTACGCAAGTTTAAATGCGTTTGAAAATGGTTTTATGGACAAAAAAACGTTGCTTAAAGAACTAAAAACATGGGTGTTTGTGGATCAGATTTTGTTTCACACAGAAAAATCCATAAAATTGCTTTCATTCTGCAAGGAGTTGAAAATATGATTCCCAAAATTACCCAGAAAAACGTACACATTTTCTTTCCATATAAGATTGCAAAAGTAGCGGCTCAAATCGCAAAAACTGACGGAATTCCAATCACAAAAGCTGTTGAAAAATTCTACAAGTCAAAAACGGCAAAACTTCTGGAAGATGAATCAACAAAACTCTGGCAGTCGGGATGGGTCGGGCTTTACAGAACATACAAGGATGAATCAGATGAATGACGAGGACAAGGCATTTTTTCTTTCCTGGTGCATAGAAGAATATGCCGCAGAAAAAAACATTCCGGCTTCCAAAGTCTCTGAACTGTTCGCAAAACAAAAAGTCCTGGAATATCTTGAAGAGAATGCAGAAATTCTACACACGCAGGGAAAAAACTATATACTGAACTCTATAGAAAAATTTTTGAAAAAATAACCAGATAAAACTCGGTAATTTTCGTTCAAAAGCCTAGGAATTCTGTTACTGTAGACCAAAGTATTCTGTTAAAGTAAATATTTTATTTTGTTACACAAAGTATGATGTTTTGTTAATGAAAACATTATATTCTCAGTAACAAAAGATTATGTTTTCAGTAACAAATCATTATGTTTACTTTAACAAAACAAAATACCCTGTAGACTGAGAATTTTTACAGGCAAAAAATATTCATGTATTCAAAATCAAGGTTGAAATGACAAATTGTTTCTCTGAATCTATAAAAAAAGTGATACAAAATCAGCAAAATTGTGTAGCGTTTTGCAATAGGAACTTGCTATGGAAAAAATAATTTACGGAAAACCATTATTACCAAGAGCGATTTCAGTTGAAGCATTGCCAAATTTCATTCTCAAAATCAGATTTAACAATAATGAAATTCGATATTTTGATGGAAAGAAAATTTATAATCTGAAATGTTTTAAACCGCTTCAAAATGAAGAATTTTTCAAGACAGCCCATATTTCTTTAGGCAGTATAGCTTGGAACAATGACATAGATTACTGCCCAGACTGCTTGTATGAGAAAAGTTCTTCTGAACAATAGATAAAAAACTTGCAGATTTATCATTATGCACAACGGTAAAGCCCAGGCAAATGTTTGCAAGAAATGCAACCACGCCGGGCTAAACTGCCATGCATAATAAAAGTTATGCTAAATATGACCCTGTAAAATAAAGTGTGTAAATGGCTAACAAAAAATGATACTCTATAGGAGGAGTACAATGTTGGCCAAAACAAAAGAAAAAGA
>CAVBXG010000015.1:0-46396 GCA_963599585.1 bacterium | reverse complement strand
GTTGGAACGGTTGGTACTGTTGTTCCAGTTTTGCCCGGAGTTCCATTAGCTTGGGCTGGTTTGCTTGTGGCTTTTTTTTCGGAATATTCTGATATTTCTGTTTTGGCTCTTGTTGTATCTGGAATTGTGGCTGTTCTTGTGACTGTTGCGGATAATGTTTTTCCTGCGGTTATGACAAAGAAATCTGGTGGAAGTAAATATGGAACTGTTGGTTCTGTAGTTGGTCTGATTGCTGGATTTTTTATGGGACCTTTGGGAATTATTTTAGGACCTTTTGCCGGTGCTTTTATTGGTGAATTGATTTTTGATTCTTCTGATATGAAAAGAGTTTTAAAAGCGGCTTTGGGAACTTTGAAAGGTTTTTTGTTTGGAACTGGATTAAAAATTTTGACGTGCTTAATTTTTGCCTGGATTTTTATTTTTTCTTTAAATTTTGATTAAATTAAATGTTGAGTTTTTCTGAAAAGAAATGAAAGCGTAAGCAGAATTTATTCACCCATTCCCATAATAGATAAGATTTGATATAATGGCATTTTAGTATGGATACTAAAGCATGTTTGGTCCTGGCGAATGGACTGGTTTTTGAAGGAAGGGCATTTGGCGCTGAAGGAATAATAATCGGCGAAACAGTTTTTACAACAGGTATGAATGGTTACCTGGAAACTCTTACTGATCCTAGTTATTACGGTCAAATTGTTACACAGACTTTTCCGCTGATTGGAAATTATGGCGATATAAAACAGGATTACGAAAGTTCAAAGTGTAATCTTCGCGGATATATTGTTCGTCAGTGGTGTGAAGAGCCTTCAAATTTCCGCTGTGGTGGAGACATTGATTCTTATTTAAAATCACAAAATATTATTGGTCTTTATGACATTGACACTCGTAAACTTACAAAGATTCTGCGCGAAGTTGGCGTTATGAACGGTATGCTTATAAGTGGAAACAGCAAAGATGCTTTGGAATCTTTTGCGGCTTTAAATGATGAAAAGAAAAAAGCAGTTCTTCTTGAAAAAATTAAATCATATAAAATTGAAAAGGCTGTTGAATCTGTAACAGGAAGTGCAACTGGCGTTGAAGAACCTGCGGATGTGGTTTTTTCTGAAAGTGCAAAATATCGCTTTGTTCCAGTAACTGCTGATGGAACTAAAATCAATGATGAAAAAGAGGCAATGAAAGCCGGAAAAGGCAAAAAGGTTGTTCTTTGGGATTTTGGTGCAAAAGCTAATATTCGTCGCGAGCTTTTAAAGCGTGGCCTTGAAGTTGTAACAGTTCCTTGTTCGTATTCTGCGGAACAGATTATGGCTTTGAATCCTGATGGTGTAATGCTTAGCAACGGTCCTGGAGATCCTGCTGAAAATGTTGGAATCATTGCAGAAATTAAGAAACTTCTAAAAACAGGAATTCCGATTTTTGGAATTTGTTTAGGACATCAGCTTTTGGCTTTGGCAAACGGTGCTCAGACAATGAAATTAAAATATGGTCATCGTGGGGCGAACCAACCTGTAAAATATACAAAAACCGGACGCGTTTATATTACTTCACAGAATCATGGTTATGCTGTAAAAAATGATTCTTTGCTGGAAGGAACTGTTCAAAGTTTTGTTAATACAAATGATGGAACTTGCGAAGGTTTGACTTATACAAAAATTCCTGCATTCAGCGTTCAGTTCCACCCGGAGGCTTGCTCAGGTCCGCTTGATGCAAACTTTTTGTTCGATGAATTTGTAAAGCTTATTAATAATCACGATTATTTTAAGAATTTCAAATCTGAATATGAAAGAGTTGATGCGATTGCTTATTTTGCTTCAACAATCAAGGCGACAAAAGCCAAAGCTTAAAAATTTAGGAAGGTAAATATGCCACTTAATAAAGATATTCACAAAGTAATGGTTATTGGTTCTGGTCCGATTATTATTGGTCAGGCTGCGGAATTTGACTATGCAGGAAGTCAGGCTTGTAAGGCTTTAAAGGAACAAGGACTTGAAGTTGTTCTTGTAAATTCAAATCCTGCGACTTTGATGACAGATCATGCAATGGCTGACCATATTTATATTGAACCTTTGATTCCAGAAGTTATTGAAAGAATTATTGAAAAGGAAAAACCAGATTCAATTCTTTCTTCACTTGGTGGACAGACTGGTTTGACTTTGTGCATGGAACTGGCAAAATCAGGATTTTTAAAGGAACACAACGTTCGACTTCTTGGTGCGAAGCCGGAAACAATTGATAAGGCAGAAGACCGCCAGATGTTCAAGGATACAATGGAATCTATTGGAGAGCCTTGTATTCCTTCTAAAGTTGTAACAAATTATGAAGATGCTTTGGATTTTGCAAAGAATGTAATCGGATTTCCTGCGATTATTCGTCCGGCTTTTACTTTGGGTGGAACTGGTGGTGGTATTGCTAATAACGAAGAAGAATTTAGTGAGATTGCACACAATGGTTTGCACCGTTCACCGATTCATCAGATTCTTGTTGAAAAATGTATTTCTGGTTGGAAAGAAATTGAGTTTGAAGTTGTTCGAGACCACAGCGGAAATGTTTTGACTGTTTGTTCAATGGAAAACTTTGATCCGGTTGGAGTTCATACAGGAGATTCAATTGTAATTGCGCCGGCAGTAACTCTTTCTGATAAAGAATATCAGATGTTGCGAACTGCTTCCTTGAACATAATTTCTTCGCTTGGAATGGAAGGCGGATGTAACTGTCAGTTTGCGTTGAATCCAGAATCCTTTGAATATGCGGTAATTGAAGTAAATCCTCGTGTTTCACGTTCTTCAGCTTTGGCTTCTAAGGCGACTGGTTACCCGATTGCAAAAATAGCTACTTTGATTGCAATTGGCTATAATCTTGATGAAATTCCAAATTCAGTAACAAAGAAAACTTCGGCTTGTTTTGAACCTGTTCTGGATTATGTTGTTGTAAAAATGCCAAAATTCCCATTTGATAAATTCGTTTATGCGGCAAGAAAACTTGGAACTCAGATGAAAGCAACTGGTGAAGTTATGGCGATTGGTCGTACTTTTGAAGAAGCGTTGATGAAAGCGGCTCGTGGTGCGGAAATTGGCGTTACATCGCTAAACCTTAAAAAGTTTGCGGAAGAGCCTGATGAAAAAATCATTGAACGCGTTGGTCTGTGCACTGACCAAAGATTGTTTGCAGTTTTCCAGGCATTAAAACGCGGAATTATGACTGTAGATGAAATTCATAAAGTAACAATGATAGACGAATGGTTCTTGAACAAGCTTATGAATCTTGTTGATATGGAAGATATGTTCCAGATGATAAAAGAAGGTGCAGAACTTTCTGAAAACGGAACGGCTGAACTTACACAAGAATTATACGTTGAGGCAAAAAAACTCGGTTATCCAGATAAAGTTATTGAAGAAATGACCGGTTATGAAATCGAGAATTCTCAGGGCGTTGTAGCATTGTAAAAAGTTTGTGATGGTTGAGCGTGTCGAAACCATCTTAAAATTAATGTTTAATTGAATAAAAAAAGTGGTCATTTCGACTTAGCTCAATGACCACTTTTTTGTTTAACAAGAATCTAAAAATCTGCATAATCTGGTTATGTTAAAGAGAAAAGCGTATAGTTTTCTTGCTGAATGGCGAAAAGCAAAAAAGAACGAGTGTTTGCTTATAAAGGGTGCTCGGCAGATTGGAAAAACTTTTCTTGTTCGCCAATTTGGAAAAGAAAACTATGAAAGTTTTGTTGAACTTAATTTTGAAAAAGAACCTGAGCTTAAATCTGCATTTAACGGAAACCTAGATGTTCCGAATATAATAAAGGAAATTTCACTGCGAAAACCCGGCATAAAGATTATTCCGCATAAAACTCTTCTTTTTTTTGATGAGATTCAGTCATGTCCGCAGTCACGAACGGCTTTGAAATTTCTAGCACAGGATGATACTTTTGATGTAATTGCTACAGGCTCTCTTCTTGGAATAAATTACAAGGAAATTTCTTCTATTCCTGTTGGTTATGAGCGGCAGTACGAAATGCATTCCCTTGATTTTGAAGAATTTCTTTGGGCGTTGGGAATTGAGCAGGGTGCGATTTTAAGACTGAAAGAAAACTTTGACAATAAAATTCCAGTTGAAAAATCCACGAACGAAATAATGCAGAAGTATCTTCGGGAATTTATGGCTGTTGGTGGAATGCCGGAAGTTGTGAACAAGTTTCTTGAAACAAGCAATTACAATGTGGTTCACGAGGAGCAACAGAAAATCCTTAATGACTATCTGAACGACATTGCAAAATATGCTTCAACGGCAGACAAACCAAAGGCAAGAGACTGCTATCTTTCAATTCTTCGTCAGCTTGCAAAGGAAAACACGAAATTCAAATATAGTGAGGTTGAAAAAGGTGGAACATCCCGGAAGTATGCGAATTCTCTTGACTGGCTGCGCAATGCGAATCTTGTGCGTTACTGTTATAATTGTATTCCGCCGGAGTTTCCACTGGCAGCTTATGTGAGAGATGAGCAGTTCAGAATTTATCTGAGCGACATAGGGCTTTTAATCTGTATGTACGGCTACCAGATGAAGGAAGCTATTGTTACAGATTCGCTTTCGGGAACTGTAAAGGGCGGAATTTACGAGAATCTGGTTGCCGATTTTTTAGTCAAGAAAAATTATCCTCTTTATTATTTTAAGCGTGATGACAGTTACAGCGAGGTTGAGTTTTTGATTGAAAAAGAATGTTCTGTTGTTCCGCTTGAAGTAAAGGCAAAAAAAGGTGGAACTTCATCTTTGGATTCCCTGTTGAAAAAAGACGAGATAAAATACGGCTACAAGATAATAAACGGCAATGTGGGGCAATTTGGAAAGAAAATTACAATTCCGCATTATATGTGTATGTTTTTGTAAGGGGGATATAAATTCTGTTTATTTGAATTGCAATATTTTACATACAAAAATTTCTGTGCTATAATTAAAAATATGATGTTGACAAGTATTTTGGAAAATTTTAAACTCAACAACTCAACAACTCAACAACTCAACAACTCAACAACTCAACAACTCAACAACTCAACAACTCAACAACTCAACAACTCAACAACTCAGATGATATAGTCGAATTTTATAAGAATTCTAGATTTTACAAATTAATAGAAATGAAAAAGGCAGATTTTGTGCGCTTTTGCGTACAAAATCTGCCTTTTTCGTTTTTGGAGCAAATCCGATGAAAAAACATTTTTTCTCTTTATTGGCTTTTGCCTGCCTTGTGCCACTTTATGCAAAAAAAGCGGTAATGCCGGAATGGGTTCAGAACTACAGGACTGTGTTCCCAAATTCTGAATATCTTGCCCAGCGCGGAAGCGGCGATTCTGCCGAAAAAGCGAGGACTGACGCAACAGCCGCACTTTCCCGCTACTTTAAGACAAGTGTGAACGCTAATCTTTCAACAACAATGACTTCTGTTACGAGTGAAACTTCTGCAGAAGAAAAAACTCTTGTTGTGGACGACGTGAATGTGCAGTCCCAGGTGGAACTTTTTGCGCTTGAATACACCGAGCCTTTTTACTACAAGGCAGAAAAAAAGTGGTACTGCGTTGTTTTTATGAACCGCAATGACGCATGGCAGCTGTATAAGCCTCAGATTGAAATCAAAAAGAACAGTTTTAACGGACTTTATGCAAATCTTGAGGCTGAAAAAGATTATTTTTTAAAAGCCAAGATGTGCGGCAAGGTGTGGCAGAGCGCAACAGAACTTCTGGAAAAACTTGAGTACGGAAGAATCATAAATCCACAGGAAGAAGCCGCTTATCAAGTTGAGCGCGATAAAATCTCCAGAGTTCCGGTGTTTTTTGAGGAAAGCAAGCAGAATTGTTCTATATATATTCAGACAGAAAACGACTATAACCGCCTTGCAGAAAGTGCTGTTTCCTCTGCATTTGCAGATTGCGGATTGAACATTTCTAAAAACATTGAGCAGGCAAACTACATTGCGGAAGTTCTTATAGAACTGAATGTTTCCGGCAGCGAGCCTGTTTCAGTAAAGCCCGGACTGGAGCTGAAAATCCAGAACAAAAAGGAAAAAACAGTTTATTCATGCGAAGTTCAGACAGCGGAAAAATCTGTTGCATACACGCTGGAAAATGCCCAGAAAAAGGCGTTTCCAAAATTGGCAAAAGAAATTGAGGAAGCTGTAAAAAAAGATTTGGGCGGCTTCTTTAAATTATAAAATTTTCATTCGGAGGAAAAAATGAAAAAGGTATTTGTTGTATGTGCGGTAGCTGCACTTATTTTTGGAATGTCAGGTTGTGCAAGCACAAAATCTGTTGATCCGACTTTAAAGGTTAATGTTGACGATGATGTTGACAAAGTTGTGGTTATTGACTGGACGGACAGAACTTTGGGAGAACTTGCGGCTCCACAGTGGCTAAAAAATATGCGACGCGGAAATTCCGACACATTCAAGCAGCAATGGGGAACCGACGCGAGCCGGGTTGTAAAAGTTAGTATGGCAACAGGAAAAACAGAAGCGACCGCTCAGGCATTGAGCCGCGCTGGATTTGCCTATACGCAGGCGGCGGAACTTAGCCAGAAGGTAATCGGACGTGTAGGTCAGGGTTTGAATGATGTTGGTCAACTTGAAGCCGTTTATGTTGCAGCCAGCGAGACAAAGGCTGACATGACAGGACTGCGCGAAGAAACAGGCTTTTATCAGAAGGTACGTACAAAAAAAGCCGGAACAAAGGAGCAGAGCGAGCAGTACATCTATTACACAGTTTATTCAATGGATAAAGGCACTTGGGACAACCTGTGCAAAAAATATCTGATGGACGTTATGGGCGGAACAGACCTTACAACAGAAACTCAAAAGAAAGTTGGCGCACTCTTTAGCGAGATGAAAGCAGACGCAGACAAGAAGGATTCGGCTAAACAAGCCGAGGAAGAGGCTCTTTACAAGGCACAGATGGCACGCCTTGAAGCAGAACGCGCAAAGGCAAACGCCGATGCAGCCGCAAGCAACGCCGAGACAGCAAAAGCTGCCTTAAAAGCAAAAGAAATGGATGCTCAGGAAGCTCAGACAAAAGCAGCCGCAGAAGAAGCGACAAATCTGGCTGATTTTTTGATGTAGGAAAGTGGAAAATTGGAGAGGGTTGTTTTTTAGGATTAGAGGGAATTATATGTGCACAAATAATTCAAAAGATAATGATAAAAAGAAAGGTTGTTTAGAAACTTATAGAAATGTTGCATACATTACATTGCAACTTTTTTCTTTTTTTACAATTTTTGTTATTTTGATAGTAAGTCTGCATAGAAATAATTTTGTACTAACAAAAGAAGTTTTGTTTTTGATAATATTTCTTTTGGTTATTGCTATCGGTACTTCTTATGACAAAATTTCGTTAGTAAAGATTTTTAGTTTTGAAAAAGCTATAAAAGAAGAACAAAAGAGAGCTGATGAATATAAAAATCGATATGATAAAGTTGCAAATGATTTTTCTCTTGTTTTAAGATTATCTCAAAACCAAACTGTTAATAATTATAATAAAAATGAAAACAATATAAATAACAGTTTGGAATTCGTTGATAAAGATGAAAAGGCGGAAATTGAAAAATCTGATATAGCTTCTGAAGCAGATATAGCTAACAAAGAAGAAACAAAGATTAACTATTCAAAAGTAGAAGAAAAAATATGGGATCTTTATAAGACGAAGTTTTGTGAAGTAAATTTTTGTAATGTTCAAAATGATGTAAAAATTTCATCAACAAATAGTATTTCTCGTGCTTCAACAATATTCGATCGTTATTACAAAATAAATAATGTTGAGTATTTTGTAGAAATGAAATTATTAAGAAGTATAGGTTTTTACTCTCATATTCGAGAAGATATTGGAAAAAAATTGAATCTGCTTATACAAAGAAAAAAGGAGTATGAAACAGAAGTAAAACTACATTATGTGCTTGCGTATAGTAAGGATATGAGAAACGCAGGAATGATTAGTTTTATTAATCGACTTGACAGTGATTTTTCTCCTTCTTTGGCTAATGGTATTTTGAAAATAGAACCAATGGAATTGTCAAATATTTAAATTTTTATATAAATAGGAATTTTAAGTTATGAAATTAAGAAAAATTCTAACAATATTTATCACCACATTTCTTTCTTTTTCCATCTTTGCGCAAACAAATATTGCAGAGGCAAAACTTGGAAAAGCTCTTGAAAAGAACAAGGACGTTAACGCTGTTTTTGTGAGCGAAATAGATTTGGCTTCTATGATTGTTGCTGATGATGAAAATATTACCTTGCCTATTTTTGCAAAGAACAAAATAAAAGTTGTTTCCGGTATGGATATGACAAACATTGCCGAGCGCATTGCATACACAAAAAAAGTGAGATTCGCAACGACTTTTTCAGTAAAAGATTTGCCATCAAAAACTTATGCGATTACAGATATTGCAGGCATTGAATCGGGTGAGCAATATAACAGCCGGCTGGAAGAAGAACGCAAAAAGGCGGAAGAGGCAGAAAAAGCCCTCTTAGAAGTTGAACGGCTTGCAAACCTTACAAAACTTCCTGTTCAGGTTGTGAATCAGGAAGTTATAAACCTTGCTGGTGCGGAAGCGGCGTGGCTTCCGGGTCAGATTCAGGACAAACTAAAGAGCAACTTGCAGGAATTCCTTGGAATGAAAACCGTTGTTGACTCAAAGTCCGAGGCGGCATTAAAAAAACTCCAGGCGGAAAGCGAAAGCGATGCCCGCGATGAAAGCACTGCAATCGAACTTGGAAAAATCACAACCGCAAAGTTCGCGCTTTTTACAAAACTCAGAAAAACTGGCAGCGGCTATGTAATCAGCGTGGATTTTACCGACCTTACAACTGGCGAACAGATGGCAAGCGCAACAACCAAGGAATATTCAAAAGCTGAATATCTTTACGGTTCAACAGGTGCAATAGACGAACTGACCCTTGCACTTGGCGAAAAACTTGGGCTTCAAATAAGCGACCTGAACAAGAATCTTCTTTCAAGCGGCTCTTCAAATTTTAGCGTTGACGACCAGCTTGCCCTTGCAAAACAGAACGAGGCTCAGTTCCAGAAGATGATGAATGACTACGACGCTGAACTTTCCAAACTGATGACAAGCAACGACATAAACGCCATTCAGAACAAGAACCGAATTGAGGCAGAAAAAGCCCTTCTTTTGGAAAAGCAAAACGCCGAAAAAAAACGTCAGGAAGAACTAAAAGCACAAAAGGCACGCGCCGATGCGGATGCAAAACTTGAGGCTGAACGAAGCATTGCCCTAAAGACACAGCGCGATCAGATGGCAAAAGATGCTGCGGCAAAGGCTGCGGAAGTCCGCAAGCTAAAAATGGAAAAGCAGGGCGTTCTTGGGCAGATAAACATAATCGAGTCCAAGAAAAAGGCTCTTGTGGAAATCCGACAGAACGTGGAGCACCGTTCACAGGAACTTTACGACCAGTTTGTTCAGGATCGCAAGAATGAGGAGTCAAGAATCCGCAACAAAAATTACACAACCGTGGAGCTTGGAAGCGACGGCCAGCCGACAGAGCAGGCAAAAACACGCCGCGAAAATCAGGTAAAGAAGAGCTACGAAGAGCTTACGAACAAATTCTTTGCGGACTGCGAGGCGGTAAAACAAAGCACAATGCCGCAACAACAAAGCCTGCTGCAGGAAATCCGTACCGACCAGAAAGCACTGGGTAATATCCGAACTGTAAGCAGCATGGGCGACGAGCTTAAGGTGAGCTTTGGAACGTATGAAGGTAGCCAGAACGGCTGGAACGCATATCTTAGCTTGTATTCAGACGGAGTTCTGCTTTACACGGACAACTTTATTGTGAATTATGACGCACTCAGTGGCAAAAAAGCTCCTGATATAACAAGTGAACAGATCGAAGATTCGGTTCTAGAAGAGTACGATAATAACGTTAATATGTACAATTCCTTGCTTACACGTGGTGACCCGATTATCTACTTTGAGATTGACTACAACGTAACCGCAGAGCCGGACGATAAGCCAAGCCAGTACACATTCAATTTTAACAAGATTAGGGTGATAAATACCGTAAGCGGCAAAGTGGCGCAGACAAGCAACCTGAACAAAAAACAGCCGCGTATGATGAAGCCAGAACAGGATTTGAGGATTGTGGACGGTGTTACAGAAAAAGAAAAAAAGTTTTTTTCAAATTTAAAGGTATTATTTTCAAAAGGGTTGGATTTGAATTCTTCCATAAAGAAAGAGAAAGAAAGAGTTGAATTTGAAAAGTGGTATAGACAAAATTTTGTAGAAATTCCTGGGAAAAATTATTCAGTTATGAAAACAGAGGTAACACAAAAACTCTATGAATCCATAACTGCTAAAAGACCAAGTGAGTTTAGAGTCGAAAACAATCCTGTTGAACAAGTCAGTTGGTATGATGCAATTGAATTCTGCAATGCATTGAGTAAAAAACTTGGATATGAACCGGCATACACAAGAGATGGAGATTCTGTTTCTTGGAATGAAAATGCAAATGGATTTAGATTACCTACAATTGAAGAATGGCAATACGCTGCAAGAGGTGGTCAGAACTATAAATATAGTGGAAGCGATAACCTTAATTCTGTCGGATGGTATTACAGTAACAGTGGAGAAAGAACTCATCCGGTTGCACAGAAAATTCCTAATGGTTACGGACTGTATGATATGAGTGGCAACGTGTGGGAGTGGTGTTGGGATTCCTACGGCTACGGCAGCTGCTTTAACTGTGGTGGCAGCTGGTACAGCGACGACGACTGCGAGGTGGATAGCAAGTATTTCAACGCTGCCGGCTACAGGAGCAACGATATAGGTTTCCGCCTTGTCCGCTCTACAGGCAACTAAAAACGAGCTGTGTCGGTGTAGTACCTGTGTAGTACAGGCGTTAAGCCGTAGCGCAACAGGTACGGAACTGCCACAGTAAAAAAATATAAGGAGGTGAGGTACTAGGAAAATCAAAATTGTTGGATAGAGTTTATAAATCTTAATAAGTAGAGGAAAAAATGGATAGACATAATGAAGAATCTGGTTGTTATGAAAAACCATCAGAATTTTGATGTACCAAATGTGGTGAACCGATACCGTATGATTGTCTAAATGTTTGTGAACAAGATGATGGAACTTATATATGTCCGGCTTGTTTACATGACATTGATGCAGAAAAATTAAGAGAAGAAATGGGTAGGGATTAAAACATGGAAAAAATTATTGATTATGAACAGATTTTGAAAAATATTTATGAAGAAGCGAATATGGAAGATAAAGATTCTATAAGTACGATTCTTGGTCTTATTGAAAAAAATGGTGAGATAAATCCCCATTTGCAAGCACAAGCAAAAGAAATATGCAAAAAATATAGACCAAAACTGTTTGAATAGGTTTTATTATGCCGCTTCTAACTCAATTTATGACTTTTTTTGTTAGTCCGTTCAGTGAGCCGTCTAGCCACGCGGAGCTTAACAACTTTTTAAAGTCTCACCGCATAATAAATGTGGAAAAATGCCTGATTGACGGTGAGCGAGGCACGGGCTGGGTATTCCTTGTTGAATATTCAGACAACGCAGGCTCAAAGTCATCCTACACGATGAGTGCAAAAGTTGACTGGAGCGATGTTCTGACTCCTAGCCAGTTTGCGATTTATGACCTGCTACGCAAAAAACTCAAGGAAATTGGGGAAAAGACAAAAATTCCTCTTTACGGCATTTTAAGCAATGAGCAGTTTGCTCTTATGGCTCAGAATCCGCCAAAAACAAAAGAGGAATTTTTGAAAATAAAAGGAGTGAATGACCAGAAATACAAACAGTTTGGAGAACAGTTTATTGTAATAGGATAAAATTTTGATAAATTATTTTTAAGTTTGAAAAATAAAAACATGAGGTTTTATATGAATAAAGAAAAAGAAATTAAAATACTTAATAGGAGTGGAAAAATAAAGAGAAAAGTAATAGCTGGTATTATGTTTCTTTTATCAATGTTTTTTATTTCTTGTGAGAAAGATTATGAAAAACTATTAACTAAAGAATTGAAAAAAAGAGATGAACAAACTTGTATTAAGCTTGTGCTTAATCTATTAGACAGTGTAGACAATATAGAAAATTATCAATGGGATGGTGACGGTTATAAGTATAAGCCTACAGAAAAAACAGAATTATCTGTTAATGACTTATGGAAATTTCATTCAACAAATCACTATTTTAAAAATTATGAATCATTATCAGAATGGATGCATTTCTATAATGATCCTGAGCATAAAGATTTGGTTACTCGTTGTTACTATTGTAATCTTTCATATAAAATTTTATTGGAATGTGAGCAAGGATATTATAAAGATTTAGGAGATCGTTCAAAATATTTGAATACTTGTCTTAAAAGTAATAATCATAGTATGTCAGGTAACAGAATGTATTTTCTTGAAATGCATTTCTTGGATAATAGAATTAATAGCAATCGTGCAAATTTCACAAAGATAAAAGAACAGGAAATTGAAAAAGCAAAAGAAGTTGAAAGATTAGAAAAAATAAAAAAAGCAGAGGAATTAGAAGCTAAAAAAAATGCAGAAAAAGCAAGATTAAAAGCTGAAAGAGATAAGAAACGAGAAGAAGAACGAAGGCAACAAGAAATTATAGATAAACAGATTGCAGAAGAAATGTTCAAATCTGTTAGTAATAGTTACGAACCATTGAATGACAAATATCAAATCATAAAAAAAAGAAATGGTAATTTATTATTAGTTACTGTTAAAAATGAGCTGGTTACTTTTACAACAACTTTTAACATGAATAAGAACAATGATTCGTATGAAGTTGGTAGTATTTATCTTATAAATCTTGATATGAGAGGAGTAAAACAAGCTTTTTATGCCAATTACAATGATCCTCTTGACCAATTTACTATGTTAGGTCGATTTACTGGAGTAATTGAGTCATTGACAAAAATGTAAGTTATTTTATAGCTGTTATAAAACTTGTTAAAAAAATACAGAGGCAGAAATTCATTTTGAAGGAATTTCTGCCTCATTTTTTCTACATCCTTGCCGAATCTTAAAAAAGAATTTTGTGAAAAAAGATACTTTATTTATGCGGAAAAATGTGATTTTTTTGCGACAATTATCATTGGAATTTTGAGATTCTTATCATTCCACCAAACTTCCGCAGTTCTTGAAATTCAGGTATTTTACTCCGTCGCTTTCACATTCAAGATTTCCGCTGTAGACAACAGTTGGATTCACGGTGTTTTTTGCAAATCCTGCAAATTTTTTCAGGTTTTTAGCGAATTCTGCGTTGAAAGTTGAGGCCGCCTTTATTTCAACTGGAACAATGCTCCGCCCGCTCTGGATAATTAGATCAATTTCAAATCCTTTGCTGTCTCTAAAATAATACAGTGATTTTTCCTTGCCTTTGTTGTACTGTGATTTTAATATTTCAAGGACTGTCATGTTTTCAAAAAGATTTCCCATAAGCGGATCGCGTGAAACCTGCTCAGCGTTTTTTATTCCCAAAAGATAGCAGGCGAGACCTGTGTCATAAAAATAAATTTTCGGAGATTTTACAAGTCTCTTGGTAAAATTTTCAAAGTAAGGCTCAATGCGGAAAATGATAAACGATGACTCAAGAATTGAAATCCATCCAGAAATTGTAGTTGAGGAAACTCCAGTGTCATTTGCAAGTGATTCATAATTCACAACCTGCCCGATTCTTCCTGCCACAAGCCGAAGAAATTTCTCAAACAGATTTTTGTGCTTCACGTTTAAAAGTGACTGCACGTCCCGCTCCACATAGGTCTGAAAATAAGAGCGGTAAAGCAAATCAACAGGCTGGTTTTCCGAATAATGGCGTGGCATAAATCCCTGGTACAAATATTCATCTTTTGAAAGATTTTGCCCGATTCTCAAAAGCTCAGAAATTGAATATGGAAGAAGATTTATAACTGCGGTTCTTCCTGCAAGCGACTGTGAGATTGCGGATTTCAGTCCTTGCTGAAAGCTTCCGGTAAGAATAAACTGTCCGTTTTTCTTTTTTTCATCGACTATAACTTGAATTTTATTTAGCAGAGCAGGAACTCGCTGAATTTCGTCAATAATCAAGGGTGCCTTAAAAAGATTGAAAAATTCATTTATATCGTTCTGTGCAAGCGTAAAAATTTCCGGGTCTTCAAGGTTCACATATTGATAAGATGGAAAAAACATTTTTGCAAGTGTGGTTTTGCCGGACTGACGTGGACCTAAGATTGTAACAACAGGAAAATATTCGGCGCAACGTTTGAGTTCTGGCTCTATTTCTCGTTTTGTGGTCTGCATGATAAAATTATATCGAAAATGGTACAAATTTCAAGTACAACTTTGGATTTGTACCAAAATAATGAGTTTATTTAGTAATCCTTCCTTGCCGAATCCATCAATTCCTCAATTTGTTGTCTGGTTGGCATTACGCAGAGGGCGCCTTTTTTTGTTGTGATTAGGCTGGCGGCGGCGTTTGCGAAGGTTAGCATTTGGGTTAGGCGGTCTTGGGTAAAGTTTTTGTAGCCGTTTTCGAGGAGTTCATGGAGGATGCAGGCGCAGAATGTGTCTCCTGCTCCGGTTGTGTCGATTGTTTTTACGTTTGAGAATGTTGGAACGCTGGCTTTTAGTTCAGTTTTTTCGTCTGCATAAAAACAGTCGCTTCCGTGTTTGCCTTTTGTTACGGTTATAAGCGGAATTGAATATTTTTGGCGGATTTTTTCGATTCCTTTTTCAATGTTTTGTTCATCGGTGATTAATTCTAGTTCTTCTTCTGCAATTTTTAAAATGTCGCACATTGAAATTCCGTACCAGATTCGTTCTTTTGCTTCTTCAATTGAATTCCAAAGCGGTTTTCTTAAATTTGGGTCGAACGAAAGTAAAATTCCGTTTTCTTTTGCGGTCTGAAGGGTGAATTCTGTGGCTTCATTTACGATTTTGTTTGTCATTGAAAGGCTTCCGTAATGAAGAATTTTTGTTTTTTTTATGAGTTCTGGATTGATTTTATCTTTTGAAAGAAATGCGTCTGCTCCGGTTTTTCGGTAGAATGAAAAATCGCGGTCGCCGTCTGGGGCTGTGTGGACAAATGCCAAAGTTGTGTTGTATTCATCTGAAAAAATAAGATTTTGAACGTCAATTCCAATTGAAGAAACTCGTTCTTTCAGCATTTTTCCGAACATATCGTTTCCAACTTGTCCGATAAAACTTGTTTTATGTCCGAGTTTTGTAAGCATCGCAAGAACATTGCACGGTGCTCCGCCTGGATTTGCTTCCATGAGCCAGTTTCCACAGTTGCTGATTCCATTTTGAGTAAAATCTATTAAAAGTTCGCCTAATGCGATAACATCAAATTCTTTTTGGTTTTTCATATTTTCTCCTATTTCTGGAGTTTCCAGGTTTTGCAGTTTATTTTTTGAGAAGTTTCATTTCTTATGAGCAAATCTGTTTTTGCTTGAGAGAGGAAGAATGTGTTTGTAAAAGCCATTTTTCCGTCATCTATGAACACTTCTAGAGAACAAGTGTCGCCAATAATTCTGAATTTTGTTTCTTTTTCTTTTGGTGGAAGTTTTGCTTTTCTTGCAGAAATTTTTCCTGGAACTTGCGATTTTGAGCGGTCAAAATAAATGCTCTGCTCGTACAAATCGATTTTTAAGAGAATATATTCTTCTTCGGTGTTCCCTAAGATGATTTTTATTGTTCCGGAAGTTTGTTCTGCAATGGAAAAATTCAATTCAAAATGACGTTCCTGTTTGTTCAGAATTGTTTCCATTTTTTCTGGTTGAATTTCTGAGTTTTTTTCTTCAGCTTTTAAATTTTCTAGCTCGCGAACTGGATTTTGATACAATCGGTTGTTTTTAAACGAAAGTTCGCGCGGAATTGTCATCATTCCAGACCACAAATAATTTTCTGGAGTAATGTAAGATTCCCAAGATTGCATCCAGGCGATTAAAATTGTTCTTCCGTCGGAAAGTTTTGTTGTTTGCGGTGCGTAAAAATCGATTCCGTAGTCAATTTGTGCGCTAAAAGCTCTGTTTTCGGCTCTTATGTCGTGGAAGAATTTAAATTTCTTGTAGTCAAAAATTCCGCTTTCGTAAACGCTGTTGTTTCCATCGTGAAAACCTGAATTGTAGTCGGCTTTCATTTCTTGTGGAGAAAAAATAAGAATATCTCTTCCGTCAACATTTAGAACATCTGGACATTCCCACATTCCGCTGTAGTCTTTGTGGCTTGAATCAAGAATTCCTTTGTAAGTCCATTTTTTTGCGTCTTTTGATTCAAAAATCACCATTGCGCCGCAATTATCTGGCTGTTTTATTACGCAGATCATGTAGAATTTTCCGTCTTTTTTCCAGATTTTTGGGTCGCGGAAATGTTCCTTTTGATATTCGAATGGAATATTTTTTGCCGAAAGAACTGGATTTTTCGAATATTTTTTGTAAGTTTTGCCATCGCCAAATGCTATGCATTGATTTTGAATTTCAACATCGCCGTCTTTAGAAACTCCTGTATATGCAAGAATCTGTTTGCCGTCTTCTGTTGAAATTGCGGTTCCAGAAAAACATCCGTTAAAGTCAGCTTTTGTGTCTGGGGCTAGAGCAACTGGTTCCAAGTTCCAGGTGAGCAAATCTTTTGAAGTAACGTGCCCCCAATGCATCGGTCCCCATTGTGTTGAGTACGGATGGAATTGGTAAAAAAGATGAATTTTTCCGTCAAATTCTGAAAATCCGTTCGGGTCATTGCACCATCCGCCCGGCGTGGCAAAATGAAAAAGCGGACGTTGAGCTAAAATTTCTTTTGAAGAATTAATTTTTTCAGAAAGTTCATTTTGTTTTTTTTGGGCTTTTTCAAGAATTTCTGTCATAGTTTTATCCTTTTATTGCAGAAGAGGCAACTGATTCAACAAAGTAACGCTGAAAAAAGATGAACAACAGAAGCACTGGAAGCAACATTACAACGCTGGCTGCCATAAGCTGATCCCAATAGATGTCTCCGCCAGTTCCTGTAAATGAAGAAATTGCAACGGACATCGGGCGAACTTTTTCGTCAGTTGTAACAAGAAGTGGCCACAAATATTGGTTCCACATATCCATTCCTTGAAGAATACAAACTGTGATAATCGGGCTTTTGTTCAGCGGAAGATAAACATCTTTGTAAATTTGCCAGAATGAAGCGCCTTCAAGTTCGGCATTTTCTGCAAGAGAAACTGGAACTTCCTTGAAATAATTATAAAAAAGAAAGATATAAAGCGGGCTTGCCACAAACGGCAAAATCTGAACTGCGTAAGTGTCGGTAAGTCCAAGCGTAGAAACTTGATACATAAGCGGAAGCATTATTGATTCCATTGGAATTATGTAAAGCGAAAGAACCGCTAAAAAAATGTATTTCCGGCATTTTAGTTTTCCGCGCTGCAAAGCGTATCCTGCCATTGAACAAACAATACTTGTAAGAATAACTGTTACAACCAGAACAATCATTGAATTTATAAATGCGCGTCCAAAATTCTGAACGGATTCAAAAAGAATTTCCTTAAAGTTGTGAAGCGTTGGATTCAGCACAATAAATGCTTTTAGGCTTCCCATATCTTTCATGATTTCGTAGCGGTCATCTTTTAAAGACGAAACGAACATAAGAAAAATCGGGGTAATAATTATAAGTCCAAGCACAAAAAGAAATGCTGTAAAAATAATGTCTTTTGCTTTATTTCGTACCATAGTTTCCTCCTAAAAAAAGACAATGAAAAAGTCAAATCGAAAATTAATCCCGAAGTTTTTCTTCTTTGCCACGAAGAATTTTGTTTTGGACAAGGAAAATAACGAGTATCAAAATGAACAGAATTACAGAAGCCGCCGAAGCGTAACCGATTTTCTGTCCGGCAAATCCGTTTTGATATATGTAATGAACAAGAGTATTTGTCGCTCCGTTTGGACCGCCTTTTGTCATGATATTTACTTGAGTAAAAAGTTTTAAAGCCTGAATTGTTGTGATAATAAGCACAAGCGTATTTGTTTCTTTCAGGCTTGGCCAAGTTACATTCCAGAAAGTCTGAAAAGGAGTTGCTCCATCAATATTTGCGGCTTCATACAAATAAGAAGGAATGCTCTGCAATGAACCAAGATAAATTATCATCTGAAAACCGAACGCTTGCCATGCGGAAAGAATTGTAATTGCAATCAAAGCTGAATTTTTATTTCCAAGCCAGTCGATTGAATGAGCCTGACCAAAAGTAACAAGTTTTAGCGCAAGATTTGCAATTCCATCTGGATATTGATAAATTGATTTCCATACAACGGCAACGATAACCATTGGAGTAATATATGGAAGAAAAAACATACTTCTTAAAAAACCCTTAAAAAATCTGACTTTGTTCAAGGCGTTTGCCATAAGAAGCGCGAAACCGCATTGCAACGGAATTACCATAATTGTAAAAAGAACGACATTTCTGAACGCTTGCCAAAAACTAGCGTCTTTGAAAATTTGGATATAATTTCTTAATCCTACAAATTTTACAGGAACCATAGGATTTGGAATAAGTTTTTGATTTGTTAATGAAAGTGCGAATGCTGAAAAAAATGGAACGACCATAAAAAATATAAGCAAAACACACGCAGGAAGCAGCATATAAATTTCTTGTCGGATATTTTTTTCTTTTAAGGTTGTAATAAATGTATTTTTCATACTGTACCTCTGATTTTTGTTGAGTTAGTGGTCATTTCGACAAGCTCAATGACCACTAAAAAAATAACTTAATGAATGCTAGAAAACTGACGTAGTTTATTTTCCAAACGGCGGATAACCATCGTTGTCTTTGATGTCTTCATCAATTTTTTGGGCGGCTTTGTTAAGTTCTGTTCGTATGTCTGCACCGTTCAAAATTGATTCAAATGCGTCTGAAAAAGCCAAAGTTATTGTCGGATAAGCTGGATGAATTGGTCGGCTTACTGCAACATTTGACTGTTCATAAGCGATTGCCATTTTTGAGCTGTCCATGTAATCTTCGCAGCGTGCGGCAAATTTGTTCAATGCTGGATAAGAACCGGTAAGTTTTATTGCGTCAAGGAATTCTGTGTCTGTGAGCATATAGTTCAAAAGTTGGCCAGCTTTTTCTGGATTTTTTGAAGTTGCTGAAATTCCCCAAATCCAAGTTGCATTTGGCGAGCGAGTTCCTTTTCCAAAGTTCGGGAGTGGAAGCGCAATCACATCATCGCCCATTGCGGCTCGGCAAGTTGTAAAATTCCAGTTTCCGTTCCACGCGATTGCAGTTTGTCTTTTGTCGTTGTAAAGAGTGTTTTCGCCGGCAGATTTTGGGACAATCCAGCCGTTTGTTCCCCATTTCTGGAAGTAGCGCAAAACTTTTTCTGCTTCTGGACTATTTAAAGTTCCTTCAGCCGTCCAAGTTTCTCGGTTTATAAGATCAGCTCCTCCAGAAACAAGTGTTTCATAAAAACCGTAAGTTCCCCATTCTGAGCCAGCAATGTTCCAAGCCCACATCAGGTCGAGCGGCCATTTTACTTCATCAAGAGCGGCAAGTTTTGTAAGAATTTCATCAAATTCATCTGCCGTCCAAGCGTCTGCCACATTTTTTGGAATTCTTGCGCCAATTTTTTCAAGATATTTTTTGTTGCAGTAAAGCAAAACTGTTGAATCGGCATAACTTATTGCATAAAGTTTGTTGTCAATCGGGTAAGTGCACTGAAGCACGTTTGAAGGAGTCATGTCAGCGATAATTTCTGGATCAATGTAAGGCTCAACGCTCTGAATTACTCCAGACCAAGCAAGGCTTGCGAGCATAGGACCGTCAATGCTGACAATATCAGGAACTTTTTTGTTTTTGATAAAACTTGCCAATTTTGAAGTGTAAGAATCGTGCGGAGTATACAAAAGTTCAACATTGATTCCAGTTTTTTCTGTAAACCGTTCTGTAGAAGCTTTTATTGCGGACTGTTCAGCGTCTGAACCTTGAAACATTATGCTGATTGAATTTGACTGTTCTTTTTTTTGGCAACCGGTAAACACAGAAGTTGCAAGAATTGCTGCACCAATAATAAAACTGATTTTTTTCATATTTTCCCCCTATGAAAAATTAATTTTAAAGAATTTCTGCGTTATGCAGATTTAGGATTCTCTTTTTATTATGGAAGGCTCAAGTACGATTGTTTTTAGAGAAGTTTTGCCTTCTTTTTTTTCTTTGATTTTTTGACACAAAATTTCAAAGCTTTTTGCGGCGATTTTATCCAAAGGCTGATTTATTGAAGTCAACGTTGGAAAAGTTATGTCGCAAAGCATTGTGTTGTCAAAACCGACAATATTCATTTTTTCTGGAATTTTGATTTTATTTCGATTTGCCGCATTTATTGCTTGAGATGCAAAAAGGTCATTTATGCAAAAAAGTCCGATTTTTTCTGTGGAATCTTTTTGTTCCTGCATAAATTTGTTCATCAATTCTGAAGCCTGAGCATAATTATTAAAATACCAATCCTTGTCGCCAAATGTTTTGATTTTGCTTTCAGGAATTTTCGATTTTAACAATTCATTGTAAAATCCTGTGAATTTTTCATCATCTTTTAAGCCAAAGAAGAAAAATTGTTCACAGCGATTTTCAATCAGATAATCAGCGGCTAGTCGTCCTCCTTCAAGGTGATTGATTGCAACTGAATCCAGACCGTTAATATTTCTTGTCATTACAACAACAGGAAAATTCGCGGTTTTTAGAACAGGAATCATTTCTGATTTTACGCGAGTCATGCAGATAAGCATTCCATCTGCCTGACGTGCCATCATTTTTGTTACAATTTCTTTTTCTTTTTCGCTGTCTCCGTTTGAATTGAAAAAAATCATTGTATAACCGTTTTTTACGCATAACTGCTCAACCTCTGAAAGCAAGCGTGAAAAATACGGATTTTCAATGTCCGGTAAAATTACAGCAATAAGATGGGAACTTCCTGCCGCCATTGTGCGTGCTGTTTCGTTTGGGAAAAAGCCTGACTGATGAACAAGTTCCATGACCTTTTCCTTTGTTTTTTCCGAAACTTTTGTGCTTCCGCTGAATACTCGTGAAACTGTCGCGATGGAAACTCCAGCGGCTTGGGCAAGTTCCTGCATTGTTGTTATTGATGTAAGCGTTTTCATTGATTAAATGATAACGCTTACATTCTAGTTGTCAAGTTTTTTTTGAAAAAAAAATGCCTTTTGACCAAAAAGAATCAAAAGGCATTTTCTTGAATTTTTGTTTTTTTAGCTCCATTCTGGTGAATGCCAAAGATTCAGTTTTGTGCCGATTTTATTTTTTATGGCTGTGTCGTAGCAAAATCTTCCCCAAGCAACGTCTTCTGTTGGCATTCCGCCGACTGCGTATACGATTATTTGCTCATCGCTGTCGCGAGGCTGTTTTTTATTGTTTACAACGTCGCCGATTTCCACCAAATCTGACTCTTTTACGTTGCCTTCTAAAACTGCGTCGTAGAAAGCCATTCCGATTAGGGTTGAGACATTTTTTTGCGTTGGTGCGGGTTTTCCTTTTCCCCATCCGACGTACATTTTGTAGTCATCGCTTACAAGTTTGAATTTTTTTGTGTCTTTCCAGCCTTCATGGTTCATTAAAAGCGCGCTTGTGCTTATGACTAAAGCTCCGGGTTTTATCCATTCATCTTTTAGGAAAGGATTTTCTTCGTATTTTGCTGCATTTGTTGTGCCAAAATAGATAATGTCGCTGTCTTTTGCGGCACTTTCGATTGAATCGCAGACGACAAAATCTTTGAGTGTCGGACAATATTCCTTGCAAAAGTCTATAAATTCTTTGATTCCTTTTTCTGAACGGCCTTTGATTTTTATTGTTGTTACAGAAGGTTTTTCAGTTGCGATTGCTAAAGCCGCTGTTCTTCCCATAACACCAGGACCTACAATTGTTGCAACTTTTGGTTCTTTTATTGAAAGATAACGAATTCCAAGGCCCGGAACTGCGCCGGTTCGCATTGAGCTTATAAGATTTGCGGACATATACGCATAAGGCGCGCCGGTTTCTGCATCCAAAAGTTGAAGCATTAAAACGGAGCGGGGCAATCCTTTTGAGCGGTTTTTCTGGTTTGAGCCGTAAGTTTTTATTCCGCAAGTATGAAATTCTCCGCCCAAATATGCAGGCATTGCCATAAATCTGTAGTCAGGACCATTTAAAGGAAAATCTTTTATGGAAGAATTTTCAGGAAACGACATTTTTAGTCCGTGTTCGTTGCCGTTTGCGCCGCCCATACGGTAATCTCCATTTCCAATCAGCGAAAAATGTTTTTCCATCACATCAATGCAGTTTTTCATGTTTTTTACGCCGCACTCAATCAAATCTTTTTCGTTAAGAAACAGAATGTCAATATTAGGAAAAATGTTTTCATTCATATAAAACCTCCAGAGTTGGTTCAGAAAATTATTTTTCAAAATCGTGATTCATTATATTTGCCGAAAAAAAATTTCCAATGCGAGTTTTTACAAGAAAAATAAAAATTTTAGTTTTACATTGTTGCAAAGTGAGGTTGAATATGGAACGTATTGCAGAACATCCTATTTTAGGAGTTCCAGAAAAAGGGGAACTCATAACATTTACATTAGACGGAAAAGAGATGCAAGGCTACGAAGGCGAACCTATTGCAATGGCCTTGCGAGCGGCTGGAATTTTAAAACACAGGGAAACTTCTAAATTGCATAAACCAAGAGGAATTTTTTGCGCTATCGGGCGTTGCACAGACTGCGTAATGGTTGTTGATGGCGTTCCAAATACAAGGACTTGCATAACTCCCTTAAAAGCCGGGATGAAAGTTCAAACTCAATATGGTTGCTCTGCAGAAAAAACATGGTAAGGCGGAAACGAATATGGAAAGATATGACTTGATTGTAATTGGCGCAGGTCCTGCGGGTCTTAGTGCTGGAATAGAAGCCGCTAAACACGGAATGAAAGTTATGATTTTTGATGAAAATCATAAGCCGGGCGGTCAGCTTTTTAAGCAGATTCATAAATTTTTTGGTTCAAAAGAACATAAGGCAAAAATCCGTGGATTTAATATTGGAATAGAACTTTTAAAAGAAGCGGAAGAAGTTGGCGTTCAGGTAAAATTGGATGCAACTGTGACCGGCATTTTTGAAAACAAGGAAGTTACGGTAAATCACGATGACGCGATTCATCATTACAAAGGTGGAAGCGTGATTATTGCCACTGGTGCGGCGGAAAATATGGTTCCTTTTGAAGGCTGGACTTTGCCGGGCGTTATTGGAGCTGGTGCGGCTCAGACAATGATGAATCTGCACGGCGTAAAACCTGGAAAAAAGATTCTTATGCTTGGAAGCGGAAACGTTGGGCTTGTTGTTAGTTTTCAGTTGCTGCAGGCTGGATGTGAAGTTGTTGCCCTTGTTGATGCTGCTCCTAGAATCGGCGGTTATGGCGTTCATGCGGCAAAAGTTGCCCGAACCGGAGTTCCGTTTTTTTTGGGATATACAATCAAGAAAGTTGAAGGAACAGAAAAAGTTGAAGGTGTAACAATCGGAAAAGTTGACGAGCATTTTAAAATTATTCCGGGAACAGAAATTCATTTTGATGTTGATACGATTTGCGTTGCGGTTGGTTTGTCCCCAATGAGTCAGTTGTTGAAAATGTCCGGCTGTAAAATGGAAGATAATCCAAAGCGTGGCGGGCAAGTTCCGATTGTTGATGAATATGGCGAAACTTCTGTTCCGTGCCTTTTTGCGGCAGGAGATGTAAGCGGAATTGAGGAAGCCAGTTCTGCGATGATAAAAGGCCGGATGGCAGGTTTGCGCGCCGCCTATAAAACAGGATTCGCGGAAGAAACTCTGATGGAAAAAGACGAATCTTTGTTTGAAAAAGATTTGGATAGTTTAAGACAAGGAATGTTTGCGCCTTGCAACCGCGGAAAATTAATTGAAAAAACAGATGAAGGAATTCCAGTTTCAAAAAATCTGCTTGCAAAAGGTTTTGTTGCGGATGAAGAGATTGAACGCTTTCCAGGTGTTACGCACCAGAAAGGAATTCATCCGGTGATTGAATGTACGCAGAATATTCCGTGCAATCCGTGCCAAGACGCGTGCCGAAAAAATTGTATAAAAATTGGTTCGTGTATTACAGCTTTGCCGGTGGTTGCGGAAAATTGCGGCTGTACAGGATGCGGAATGTGCGTTGCAAGCTGTTCTGGTCAGGCGATTTTTCTTGTGAATGAAGATTTTGAGCCGGGTTACACAAGCATTACAATTCCATACGAATTTTTGCCGGTTCCAGAAAAAGGAACTATTGGAAAAGCTTTTAGCCGAAGCGGAGAAATTCTTTGTGATGCGGAAATTGTTGGCGTAAGAACGGCAGCTGCTTTTGACCATACTTATTTGCTTACGATGAAAGTTCCGAATGAGTTTGGCTATAAGGCTCGTTTCTGGAAAAAGATTTAGGCGGGGCGTTACGGGGTGTCCCCGTTAGAAGGGGGAGCGGAAAAAAATGCGACGGTTGAGCGAGTCGAAACCAGAGCAGTTTTTGTAGCGAGGGGCAGCCTTGCCCCAAAATGCTGATAGGAGAAAAAAATGATGAATGATAGATTAAGGGATATTGGAGAATTTGTTCCTGCTCCAGATGATGATTTAGTGATTTGCCGATGCGAAGAAATAACAAAAGGTGAAATCCGAAAAGCCGTTCACGATGGAATGTTCACTATGCAAGAAATAAGGCGATATTTGCGCGCCGGAATGGGACTTTGCCAGGGGCAGACTTGTTCGAAACTTGTAAAGGGAATTGTTGCCGCAGAACAAAAAGTAAGCCCGGCAGCTGTAAATCCTGCAACAAGCAGAGGTCCGATTAGACCGACTGAAATGCACACTTTAGCAAGCGAGGTATTGTAATATGAAGACAAAGGCTGATGTTATTGTTATTGGGGCTGGAATTGTTGGAAATGCCACGGCGTATTATCTTGCAAAAAAAGGAAAAAGTGTAATTGTTCTGGAAGCGAGCGACTATATTGGAAATGGCGGTTCTTCCCGAAATGGTGGAGGAGTTCGTCAGTCCGGGCGAAATATAAAAGAGCTGCCGCTTATGGTTTGGGGCGTAAAAAATATCTGGCCGGGATTAAGCGCGGAACTTGGAGTTGACACAGAATATACTCAGGAAGGAAATCTTAGGCTTGGAAAAACTGAAGAGCATTTAAAGATTCTGCAAAAACTTGCGGACAATGCGGTAAAATGTGGCGTTGATGTAAAGATGATTAATGCCGAGGAAGTGAAAAAAATCAATCCGTATATGAGCGATGCGGTTGTTGGTGCTTCCTGGTGCCCGACTGATGGGCATGCGAATCCGCTTACTACGACTTTGGGTTTTTATAAATGCGCAAGAAAACTTGGTGCTGATTTTATAACTGGCGCGCCGGTTTCTAGAATTGTCTTAAAAGCTGGAAAAGTTTGTGGCGTTGAAGCTGAAGGTCAGTTTTTTGTGGCGGAAAATGTAGTTGTTGCCGCTGGCTACGAAAGCAATCCGATTTTGAATACAGTTGGGATTACAATTCCGATGAAGAAAAAGCGTTTGCAGTGCCTTGTAACGGAAGTTCAGCCGCAGATGTTCAAGCAGATGCTGGGAACTGCAATGGCGGATTTTTATGGTCATCAGACAAAGCATGGCTCATTTGTTTTTGGCGGACACGATGGATATGAAGACTACGCAAATCCAGAATTTGAAAGCAACGAATATCCGCCGAGCACTGCTGATTTTACAAGTGCGTGCGCAAGAGGAATTCTTGGATATTTTCCGCGGCTTGCTAATGCAAAAATTGTGCGCTCCTGGGCTGGCTATGAAGATTTGGCGAGCGACGGTGTTTGCACGGTAAGCAAGGTTGATGAAGTTCCAGGACTTTACGTTGAATGTAGTTTTTCTGGCCACGGATTTGGAATTGGTCCGAGCGCGGCTTTTAATATTTCTGAATTGATTTGTACGGGAACTTGCCCCGCGGACATAAGCACTTTGCGTTACAACAGGTTTAAGCCCGCGTTGTGATTTTTGATTTTTGAGAGCAATCGAGAGTCGGGCTACGGTCTTTGTTCCTCTGCTTTGATTTTGCTTATTGAGAAAAATATTGACAAAAAAATATCCGTTCGCTAATCTTTTAAAAGATATGGCAAAGACGTCAGAACTCTAAAGTTTTGGCGTCTTTTTTTATTTTAAATCTGATTTTGAAGAGGCGGATTATGAAAGACGAAAAATTGCATATTCATACGATTCAGTCATATCTGGTTATGGAAACAGAAAAATTTTATCAGAAAATTGTGGCTGATTTTGGAATTTCTCATTTTTATAGTTTTCATACTGATTCAGAAAGAAAAGTTCCATTTTTAGAGGACAGCTGCTCGAACATTCTTTTTGAATATTCTGCGAACAATATGAATTCTTTTGTAATCGGAAATTCTGGAAAACTTCAGACTTTGGAGTTAAAGGAAAACTGCGATTATTTTGGAATCAGGTTTCAACCGGGCGCAAATCCTTTTTTTGAAAATCAGGAAGTTAAAGATTTGGTTGGACAAAGAATCAATTTGCAGAATTTTGATATTTTGACAAATCTTTCAGAAAAAATGTCTGAGCAGCAGACTTTTACAAACAGAATGTGTACTTTTATGGAAGAATATCGAACTTGGCTAAAAACAACGGAAAGCGGACAAAAGCATCTTTTTTTTCAGATGGTGGATTTGATTGTCAAAAAAGATGGGCTTTTAAAAATCAGCGAATTGATTGACTACACAGGATATTCTTCACGCTACATAAATCTTTTGTTTGAAACATTTTTGGGCTGCAGCGCAAAACAATTCTGCAAAAACGTAAAAATGCACACAATCATAAATGAATTGAACCGTTCGGATATTAGCTCGTTTCCAAATTTTTCCAGCAAGTTTGATTTTTACGATCAAAGCCATTTTGTTCATTCTTTTAAAGAATTTACAGGAGTTTCGCCAAAAGAATATATAAATCAGGTAAAAAAAAGTTCGTATAAGACAAAAGTCATTGATTTTAATTAGTACAAAACTAGAATTTTATTGCGATTTTTTACAATTCAAAAGAAAAAGAAATTATTATTATCAGTTTTAACAAAGGCGTTAAAAGAATTCTAAGGGCAAGGTGGACTTTTTGGATTTTCTTTTGACGCTTTTTTATTTTTCGTGAAAGCGAGGTGAACTATGAAAAAGACGGTTAAAAACTTTATTTTCGGTGTTGGACTTGTTTGTTTGGCAGTTGCATTTAATTCGTGCAGCAAGAAAAAAGCGGAAGTTAAATATGAATATACGGGAAAGCCTGAATATGCAGAATTTGCAAATCAGGTGAAAGGAGTTTTAAGAGTCGGAATTGAATGTGCTTATGCGCCGTTCAACTGGACGCAGCCGACAAAATCAATTCCGGGGCATCCAGAATTAACTGCCGAGCCGATTTATGGTTCTGCAGATTACACTTATGGCTATGATGTGATTTTTTCAAAAATGATTGCCGATGAGATGGGGCTTTCCCTTGAAATTCACAAAAACGACTGGGCTTCAATCTGGATGGGCTTAAAAGCTGGCGATTATGACCTTGTTGAATCTGGAAGTATTTATTCCGCGGAACGAGATACTTTTCTTGATTACATTGATCCTTACTACAACCGATTCAATGTTATCGTTGTAAAAAAAGGAAGTCCGTATGAAAAATACACAAGGCTTGAACAATTTAAAGGTTTGAAATTTACAACGCAGATAAACACAAACTGGCCTGCGTATATTGCGCAAGTTCCAAATCCTGTGGTTTTGCCGTTCCCGGACACTTGTACAGAAGTAATTATGAAAGTTGCGATGGGCGATGTTGACTGCGGTGTAATGGATTGGCCGACCGCTTATTCAGGTTATCTTTCAAATCCGAATGTTGTTATTTGCCAGCTTGAAAAGGGCTACGATTTTGTAACGCCAGATGGTGCTTCTGATGTATGCACTCCTTCTGTGATTGAAGGAAATACTGTTGCGGTGGAAGCTCTAAAAAAAGCGATGCATGCAATCGGGTGGAACCAGGAACTTATGGACAAATATATGAAATTGGCTATTGAAACGCAGCCGTTGAGCAACTAAAAAAATCCTGTGCTGTAAAAAGTGAATGATTAATCAATTTTTGCAGCACAAATTTGTTACATGGAAAAAAGGAGTCTTTATGAACGATAAAGGACTTTTTTATTGGGTTTGGTTTATCTTTAAAAATTACTGGAGCTACTTTTTAAAAGGCACAGTTCTTACTCTTGAAATTGCAATTATTGGAACAATTCTTGGTTACATTTTGGGATTTGCCATTGGATTGGTTCAGGCAACTCCGGTTTCAAAAGGCGACAATCTGGTTCATAAGATAGGGTTTAGCGTGTTAAAGCCTGTGTGTTCTGTTTTTGTCGCAATCTTCCGCGGAACTCCAATGATGGTTCAGGCAATGGTTTTTTACTATGGATTAAAAAATGCAGGAGTTGATGTTTCTCCATTTTTGGCTTCTTTAATCGTTTTAATGCTGAATACCGGGGCTTACATGGCAGAAACTGTTCGAGGCGGAATTATTTCTATCGATAAGGGTCAGCTGGAAGGCGGATTTGCGCTTGGAATGAGCCATACAAAAACAATGTTTGCTGTAATTCTTCCGCAGGCATTCAGAAATATTGTTCCAGAAATGGTCAACCAGTTTTTGTCAAACTTAAAAATGACATCAGTATTGAATGTTATTGGTGTTTATGAGCTTTACTTTGCGACAAAAAGTGCGGCCGGAATTTATTACCGTTACTTTGAGTCTTATATTATTTGTGCAATTTTCTATTTTATCATTTGTACAGTTTTTACAAAGATTCTAAAAGTTGTGGAAAAAAAGGCTTTTCAGCAAAAGGATTACGAGCTGGCTGTTGAATATATGAGCGGAGCAGCTGAATAAACAGGAGCTTTTTTATGGAAGAAAAAGAAACTAAAACCTGTGAACCGATTTTAAAGGTTGAACATCTTGTAAAAAAATTTGGAAATCACGAAGTTTTAAAAGATTTGGATTTTACCGTAAATAAAGGCGAGGTTGTCTGCATAATTGGTTCGTCTGGTTCGGGAAAATCAACAATGCTTAGGTGCATAAATGGACTTGAAACAAAAACCAGCGGAAAAATCATCTTTAATGGAAAAGAAGTCGGTTCAAACTCAAAGGAACTTGCAAAATTCCGCACAAAAGTTGGAATGGTTTTTCAGTCGTTTAATCTTTTTAATAATATGACGGTTTTGCAGAATTGCATGGCGGGAACAACAAAAGTCCTAAAAATGAAAAAAGATGAAGCGGAATTTCTTGCAATAAAATATTTGCGGAAAGTCGGAATGGCTCCGTATATCAACGCGCATCCAGCGCAACTTTCAGGTGGTCAGAAACAGCGGGTTGCAATCGCACGCGCTTTAACAATGCAGCCGGAAATGCTTTTGTTCGATGAACCGACCAGCGCACTAGACCCGGAAATGGTTGGAGAAGTTCTGAACGTAATGAAAAGTCTTGCCCAGGAAGGATTAACGATGATGATTGTTACGCATGAAATGGCTTTTGCAAAAGATGTTTCAACGCGCACAATTTTTATGGATCAAGGTTTCATTGTGGAAAACGATTCACCGGACGTTATTTTTACAAATCCAAAAACACCAAGAATGAAGGAATTCTTAAAACGATATATGGAGGCATAAAAAATGGAAAATTATACAATCACAATTGCCAGAGGTTTCGGTTCTGGCGGAAAAGAGATTGCTTCAACAGTTGCAAAAAATTTAGGAATTCATTGTTACGAAAACCGTATTTTGACATTGGCTTCCCAGTTAAGCGGAATTGACCGGCAGCTTTTTGAGGAAGTGAACGAAAAACTTCATCAAAAACATTCGGGAATCACATCTCTTTTGCGGGGACTTCCAAGGCGAACTGTTGCAACTCCAGAAAAGAAAAAGTTTGTCAGCGACGATCAGCTCTATGAATATGAAAAACAAATTATCGAGGAACTTGCAAATACTGAAAGCTGCGTAATTGTAGGAAAAGCCGCGGATTGGGTTCTAAAAGACCGTGAGCGGGTTTTAAGTGTTTACATTGAGGCACCGCGCTCATTTTGCCGCCCAAGAATTATGAAGCAAATGGGCGTAACCGCGGAAACAGCAGATATTTCGATTTCGGAAACGGATAAATATCGCGCAGAATATTACGAATATTACACAGGCGGAAATTATTGGACAAATCCAGTCAATTACGATTTGACTCTGAATACAGCCAGACTTGGAATTGACGGATGTGTTGATATTATAAAGCACGCGTTGTTTACAAAATTCCCTGATTTGATTTCAGATAAAAAAACAGAATCACAGCCAAAAACAGAATAAATAATTGGAGGCAGCTTATGTTTACATATCATATTCCGACAAAAGTTTACTTTGGAAAAGGTCAGCTTGAAAATTTAGGAAATGTCGTAAAATCTTATGGAAAAAAAATTCTTCTGGTTTACGGTGGTGGTTCAATAAAAAAAACAGGCGTTTATGATTTGGTTTGCGGATATTTAAAAAAAGAAGGAATGGAAATCTTCGAATGTTCTGGAATCGAACCGAATCCAAAAGTTGAATCAGTCCGCAAAGGAATTGAAATATGTAAACAGAACAAAATTGACGTTGTTTTGGCGGTTGGTGGCGGTTCTGTAATGGATGCTGCAAAATTTATTTCGATTGGTTCTTGCGTTGATTTTGATGTTTGGGATTTTATAGCAAAAAAATTGCCAATTGAAAAATCTCTTCCGCTTCTCTGCGTTTTAACAATTTCAGCAACCGGCTCAGAGATGGATAACACCGCGGTTTTAAACAATTCCGCAACGCAGGACAAGCTCGCCTTAATCAATGATAAATTATTTCCTGCGGCATCGTTCTGCGATCCTACTTTAACGTATTCCGTTGGAAAATATCAGACTGCATGTGTCAGTGCGGATATTCTTAGTCATTTGTTTGAAGTTTATTTTAATTTCAATCAGGATTTGTATATGTTGGATACTCAGATGGAAGGAATGATGAAAACCGTCCTGAAATATGCGCCGGTTGCCCTAAAAGAGCCGGAAAATTACGAGGCGCGCGCAAATCTGATGTGGACTTCAAGCTGGGCAATAAACGGATATATTTACGGTTGCAACAAAAATCCGTGGAGCTGTCATGCGATGGAACATCAGTTGAGCGGAGTTTACGATATTACTCACGGTTTGGGACTTGCAATCCTAACGCCACATTGGATGGAATATGTGCTGGATGAACAGACGCTTCCGAAATTCTATAATTTTGCAGTGAATGTCTGTGAAATTCCAAAGAGTGAAGACAAATTGAAAGTTGCAAAAGAAGGAATCGAATATGTGAAAAATTTCTTTTTTAATCAGCTTGAATTAAAAAATTCTTTGTCTGCAATTGGAATTGACGATAAAAATTTTGAAATGATGGCAAAAAAAGCTTGCGGCGCAAATGGATTTATAAACGGCTGGAAAAAACTTTATCCAGAAGATGTCTGTAACATTTACAAGGCGAGTTTGTAAAAACCTAGCACTGATGTCCTGATATTTTCATTTTCTTCTATATACTTTTTTTATAAAATTTATTATAATCCAAAAGATTATGGAAACTACAGCAGAAAAAATCTTGAAATACATGGATTTTAATCTTTTGCTTATAAAAAATTTCAAATGAGAACTCTTTTATGGGGTCTCATTTTTTTTGCATAAAAATACTTGATAAAGGAATAAAAATAAAATGACTGAAGTAAAAAAAGAACGACGCGTTTTTCACGTAGATCCGACTTACAAAATGGTAGATACTTGTGCTGGCGAGTTTAATGCGGAAACTCCTTATTTTTATGCTGGCTATGATAAAGAAAACGAAGCTGCGGAATTCCTTAAGGAAATGGAATCGAACAAGAAGCGCAGTTCAAAAGGTACAATTATTGTTTTGGGTTCAGGTCCAATCAGAATTGGTCAGGGAATCGAATTTGATTATGCGTCTGTTCAGTGCGTTTGGTCTTTGAAAAAACTTGGATACGAAGTTGCAATCATCAATAATAACCCGGAAACTGTTTCAACAGACTTTGATACTGCCGACCGATTGTATTTTGAGCCGCTTACTCCAGAGGACGTAATGGGCGTTATCAATACAGAAAAACCGGTTGGAGTTGTTGTTGCTTTTGGTGGTGGAACTGCTATCAAACTTGCAAAGTTTCTTGACAGTCAGGGAATTAAAATCCTTGGAACAAGTGCAGATGCGATTGACCTTGCAGAAGACCGCGAGCGTTTTGAAGAACTTTGTGCAAAACTGAATATCAACCGTCCAAAAGGGCTTACCGTAATGAACGAGGCAGAAGCTCTTGAAGCAACTGCAAAATTGGGCTACCCGGTTTTGTTGCGTCCGTCTTACGTTCTTGGCGGTCAGAATATGATTGTTGCCTTTAACGACGATGATGTAAAAGAATACATGAAAATCATTCTTGCACAAGGAATTGAAAATCCGGTTCTTATTGACCAGTATATGCAGGGAATTGAGCTTGAAGTTGACGGCATTTGCGACGGAGAAGATGTCCTTATCCCTGGAATTATGGAGCACATTGAACGAACAGGAATCCATTCCGGCGACAGTATTGCGGTTTATCCAAGCTGGAACTTGAATGACGTTCTTCGTGAAAAAATTATCTCTCAGTCCAGAGATTTGGCTATAAAACTTGGAACAAAAGGACTTGTAAATATTCAGTATCTTATCTACAACAATGATTTGTATATTATTGAAGTAAATCCTCGTTCAAGTCGAACCGTTCCGTATATTTCAAAAGTTACTGGTGTTCCGATGGTTGACCTTGCGGTTCGAGCGATGCTTGGCGAAAAGTTAAAAGATATGGGATATGGAACAGGCTTGTACAGAATTCCTCCGTATTTTGCGGTAAAAGTTCCAGTTTTCAGCTTTGAAAAACTGATGGATGTTGATACTCATCTTGGACCGGAAATGAAATCTACTGGCGAAGTTCTGGGAATTGCCTCTACAATGGAGGAAGCTCTGTTCAAAGGCTTGGTTGGCGCAGGTTACACAATGAAACGTTCTGGTGGAGTTTTATTCAGCGTTAGAAAAACTGACCGCTACGAAATTCCTGAGCTGGCTAGAAAATTTTACGACATGGGATTTAAGCTTTACGCAACAGAAGGAAACGCAAAGACATTGCAGGATTTTGGGATGGAAGTTCAGGTTGTGAACAAAATCCACGAAAATCCGAACGACAATCTTCTTACTTTGCTTGATTCTGGAAAAATTGATTATGTTATTTCAACTTCTGCAAAAGGACGAAATCCGCACGCAGATTCAGTACGAATGCGCCGACACGCAGTTGAGCGCGATATTCCTTGTTTGACCGCAATCGATACAGCAAATGCTTTGGCGAATTGTCTGATGAGCAATTATTCTCCGGAAAACGTTGAACTTGTTGATATCAATGATTTGCGCACTTCAAAAGAAACTGTGAAATTTACAAAAATGCAGTCAACAGGAAACGATTTTATCATCATCAATACGGACGAGCAGGTTATTAATAATCCTGGTGGACTTGCGGTTCGTCTTTGCAATCGCCGTTCAGGAATCGGTGCAGATTCTGTTGTTCTTGTTTGCAAGTCAGAAAAAGCCGATGCAAAAGCAAGATTTTTTAATCTTGACGGTTCAGAAGGAATGATGGCAGGAAACGCTTTGCGCGCCGTTGCAAAATATCTTTATGATAACGATATTTACGGAATTGCGGAAAAACATGAAAAAAAATCAGAGCCAACCGCAAACATCAAGATTGAAACAGCCAGCGGTGTAAAATCTTTGAAGATTTATAAATTGAACGGAATTGTTTCTTCTGTAACAGTTGACATGGGAAAACCTTCGTTTACGCCGGAATCGCTTCCAACAAAACTTGCTGCAGTTCCTTTAAATGTTGAAGGCTTGCCGGAAAAAGCGATTGTAAATCAGCCACTTACAGTTGATGGAATTAATTACAACGTAACTTGCGTAAGCGTAGGAAATCCTCATTGTGTTGTTTTTGTGGGATTTGTTGACAAAGTTGACGTAAAAAAGATTGGTCCTATGTTTGAAAATCACGAAGACTTCCCGGACAGAACAAATACAGAATTTGTGCGCGTTGTTGGACCAAATGAACTTAAACTGCGAACTTGGGAACGCGGAAATGGCGAAACTCCTGCTTGCGGAACTGGTGCGTGTGCCGCTGTAATTGCCGCTGTTTTGAACGGATACTGCAAAATGAATGAAAATGTCACTGTTGATGTCCGTGGCGGAAAACTGATTGTTAAATATACTGGCGATACTGTTTATCTAACAGGAGCAACAGAATTCCTTTTTGACGGAAAAGTTGTGATTTAATAATAATTTTAAGATTTTTGCGGGGTCGGCTATTGACAAAGTATATGAAAAAATAGTATAAAGACCCTACAACTTTTGTCTCCTTCGTCTAGTGGTTAGGACATCGGGTTTTCATCCCGACAACAGCAGTTCAATTCTGCTAGGAGATGTAAAAAGCCGAACATTTTTGTTCGGCTTTTTTGTTTTAACAGACTGTTTTTTGAATAATGATGTGGTCATTTCGACTTAGCTCAATGACTACATTTTTCGTTTTTGCGACGCTTTTCTTCCGTTTTTTAAAAAACAGAAGTCTTTATGATTTTTGCATGGTTTATTCGGCTTACAGAAAAGATTTTTGTTTCTTCTGAATTATCTAGCTGCATTTTTAACATGCTGTCGGTCGCCTGTCGGATAACTAAAAGCGGTTTTCCAAAGAATTTTTCCATTTTCCCCGAATTGTTTTCCGCCGGGATTAATATTTCCAGCATATCCGAATGATTTATGGCATTTTCTATCAAATGGATTTTGCCGGAAAAATTCATTCCGTCGGCTTCAAGGATTTCAAGCCGGACGGTTTCAGGCTTTAGCTGGTCTTTTGTAAGAATTATATTTTTTTGGATTCTGTTTGTAAGACATTCTTTCTGCTGCTTTGAAAGTTCAATTGAATCAAGATACGAAAGAAATTCTGATTTAATCTGTTCTGCTTTTTTTGAATTTTCATTTGCAGTTGCTTTTTCTTTTATTGAATTTTCATTTTTCAGCAAAAACTGATTTTTGCCAGAATTGATTATCGGAAAGGACATTGATTCAGTTTCAGTTTTTGAAGTTTTTACCGCGCTAAGAAGTTCGAGTCCGCTTTGTGCAATAAAATTTGCCGGTTCTTCATTCAATGGAATATTTAAAAGATAAATTCCTTCTGCTAGTTTTATGTTTATAAACGGCGCGATTTTTGGATTGTTTTCGATTATGCGCTGATTTTTTTCGTCAACTTTTAGAACGTAACCTTTGTAAAGAATTGCCGCCGAGTAAGAATTTTTCCACTCCTCAATGTTCATTAAAAGACTTTGCGGAAGGCGATATGCGCTGTAATTTGAAAGAATTTCAGTTATCTTTTGGGCGGAAATCCCATTATCAAACGCGCGGTAAACTGATTTTTTTGAAATTTCAAACTCGCAGACTGTGTTAAAAGAAACAATGTTTAAAAATGTGGCAAGCGGCAAAAGTTCGGCGAGCGAAAGTCCTGGAAGAATCGCAATGCTTGAGCCTGCATTGATATTCAAAATTCCTTTTTTTTCTGCGGGCGGATTTTGTTTTTCGGCAAAGATTTTTTCTGGAACCACAATCGGATTTTCAGATTCATCTTTTCCGGTTTCCTGCAAAAGTCCAAGAGTAACGGCATTTTTGATGATGTCGTAAATTATTTCTTCTGAAAGATTTTCTGCCGGCTGAATTTTATGCGATTCCAAAAGTCTTGAAAAACGTGATTGCGTTGGCGATGCTGCGACATTATTTTTTTTGTATTTTATAAGAAAAGCCGCCCTAAAAACAGAAGTTATGGAAAGTCCTGTTTCTGGAATCGAAGCAATTGTGTTCAAAAGAAGCTGAGCCTGGCTTTGCAAGGATTGTCGCCCAAGTCGTGCAACGGAAGCGGCTGCAATGTATGCGTATTGCTTTATTTCTTCAAGCTGTGCAAATTTTTTAAACTTTTTTAAGTCAACGGAAATGTCTTTTTCACCAAACTTTATAAGTCCAAGATTAAAAAATGAAGTCAAAAGTAATCGTGTGCAATCGGTATGCTCTGCAAAAATTTCGGAAATCCGTTCGGCATCGCGTTTTTTTATTTCAGTATTGTTTTTGCACATCGCAGGATTTTCAAGAATATAGGAATAAAAAGCAGCCATAAAAGACGGAGAAAGCGCAAAAGGAATATCGTAATTTCTTTCTATATAAATAGGTTCTGGAAAAAGCAACTGCAAATCTGCGGCCGAGGAAAGCGTTTCTTCAAGAATTGGATTCAGCGCAATAAAGTTTTCATACGTTTCAGAATCTTTGTACGAATAAATGAGCAGCCGTTCGGTAAGATTGATTAATTCAGAATAAATATCAGAAAGAAAATATTCGGATTTAAAGAAATCGATTAGTTTTTGCTGCGTGCATTTGTCAATAAACGAAATTGCAGTAATAATTTTTTTGTCAAAATCTGAAAGAAATGAGATTATCGTGTTTTTATTTTCTTCTTTTCGGAAGATTGAGCTTAGCTGTTCAATAAGTTTGTCTTTGTTGTAAGGCGTGTGGATTTCGCCAAGATAAATCCGTATAATTTCAAAAAAACGCTCGTCATCCATTGTGGATAAAGTTTCCCGCCAGCGGATTATTCGTTGGGCTTTTGGATTTATTTCCTGCGTGTTCATAAAGACTCCGGAAGTTCGTTGTTCAATTCATCCAAGTCGCTTTCTTGCGTGTAGCGGATTATTCTGTAGGCATAACCTTGTTCCGCAAGAAATTTCTGGCGGTTTGAACCAAATTCTTCTTCAACAGTGTTTCTTGTGATTAAAGTAAAAAAGCGGCTGGTTCGTTCTTTTGGGCGAAGAATTCTGCCAAGTCGTTGGGCTTCTTCTTGTCGGCTTCCGAAAGTTCCGCTTACTTGGATTGCAAGCGAAGCGTCAGGAAGATCAATTGCGAAGTTTGCGACTTTTGAAACAACAAGAACGTGAAGTTTTCCTTCCCGGAAATCTTGATAAATTTTATCGCGTTCGCTATTTGGCGTTTTTCCTGTGATTATTGGAGTTTTAAGCTCTTTTGAAAGAATTTCCAGCTGTTCAAGATATTGACCGATTACAAGAATTTTGTCGTCTGGAAAGCGCGAGATAATTTGCTTTGTAATTTCTGTTTTTACTGGGTTTTCGCTTGCAAGCCGATGCTTTGTGCGTGCCGGAGCAACTGCGTATTCAATTTCCTGTGATTCAGGTAAATCCAGCCGGACTTCAATACATTCTGCTTTTGCAATCCAATGGCTTTTTTCAAGTTCCTTCCATGGAACATCGTAGCGTTTTGGACCGACAAGGCTAAAAACATAACCTTCGCAGCCGTCTTCGCGAACTAGAGTTGCGGTAAGCCCGATTCTGCGCACTGCCTGAAGTTCTGCAACAACACGAAAAACTGGCGCTGGAAGCATATGTACTTCGTCATAAATTATAAGTCCCCAGTTTCGCTGACGGAAGATTGAAAAATGCGGATAAGGCCCGTCTTTTTCTGGACGCCACGTAAGAATCTGATAGGTCGCAACCGTTACCGGCGCAAGAGTTTTATTTTCTCCGGTATATTCTGCGATTTGCTCAGGAGAAAGGTTCGATTTGTCCAAAAGTTCCTGAATCCACTGATGAACTGCTGAAATATTTGTTGTGATAATCAATGTGCTTGTCTTCAGAAGATTCATCACATTCATTCCGACAATAGTTTTTCCTGCGCCGCAAGGAAGAACAACCGTGCCAAAACCAGTTCCTGGCCCGCGGTTACCGACCAGCGCATTTGCGGCCTCTTCCTGATAACTTCTGATTTGAAAAGGTTTTCCAGAACGAGTTGTTTCCAGCAGATGAAAATCCAGAGGTTCTCCATTTTTAAGCTGAATTTCGTCTTTTATTGGCCACAATGCTTTTAGCAAAACCTGTTTGATTGTTCCTCGGTCTGTAAGTTTTAGGCGGAAGCAGTATTTTTTTTCTTCTTCTGAAACAGAAATATTTTCCGGCACAACGGATGGGTCAAACTCGCAAGGTTCAAGAATTTTTTTTGCCTGCGGATTTGCAGAAATCTCAAGGAAAATCGGACGAGAATTTGCAACAAGATAAAGATATTGCTCTTCAACAAGTTGATTTTCTTTTTTTGCAGGTGAATCATTTAGAATATCCGCCGTTTTTACCGGTACTTGAATTGTCGGACCAGGAATAAGGCGCAGTTTTCCAAATCGGCTTGCAGTTTCCTTTATCCAAACTTCAATTGACTGAGGAACATCGTAGCGCGAATATTTTTTAAGCACATCAATTGCGTTTTCCGCTGTAAAGCCCGCGCTTGTGGCATTCCACAACGAAAGCGGTGTCAGCCTGTAAGTGTGAAGATGTTCCGGAGAACGTTCAAGTTCTGCAAAAGGAATAAGGTCATTTCTACATTCCTTGGCAAGAGGAGCATGTACATCAAGCAAAAGCGTTCTGTCGCCTTGAACAATCAAAGGATTTTCTAAATTCATAGCAGAATATTTTACAATATAGATGGAAAAGGCTCAATTATAAAAAGAAGAAAAACTTGTGTTTTGGGGAAAATCGGAATATATTATAGTCGAAAGGATTTTATGGATGTTGTACAAGTTGTTCCTCAAAAGGATTATAAAATAATTGTATATTTTGCAGATGGCGCAATAAGAGAATATGATGTTTCTCATCTTGTTGGCAAAGGTGTTTTTAAATATCTTGAAGATGAGGAATTTTATAAAAATAATTGTACTGTTTTGAATAATACTCTTGCGTGGACTATTGATGGAAAATTTGATAAAACAAATTGTATTGATATAGATCCATATATGATTTATGAAAAAGGAAAAGCAGTTAAAGATCCTTTTTTGATTGCATGAAGTTAATTTGCGATTGCACGCTAATTTTGTAATGTGTTTAATCGAATAAAAATAAAAATCCCCGACAAGCACTTGAAGTGTCTCTGTTCTGGGGATTTTTGAATTTTAAATGCGAAATGTAAAAGTTTATTATTTTAAAGATTAAAAACAGTTCTGTTAGCACATCCTATTGATAAAATTGAAAGGAATAGAGTTGTTTTTTTACCATAACATTCTCCGTTTTTTATTACTCTAAAAAAAACGTGGTCATTTCGACTTTGCTCAATGACCACAATTTTTTTAGTCTTTTTCTACATCATAACAGTTGATATGCAAGTCCTTCAGCTGCTGCTCATTACGTTCGCTTCGCTCACTACCGAGTTTTCCTTGCGGAAAACTCGCACCTGCTATTTTTCCGGGTCAGAAATCGTAATATGCAAGTCCTTAAGCTGCTGCTCATCAACCGCGCTTGGGCACTCGTCCATAGGCGATGCCGCCAGATTGTTCTTAGGGAAGGCGATTACTTCGTGGATGCTTTCCTCGTGGCACATCAGCATGATAAGGCGGTCGAGTCCCGGGGCGATTCCTCCGTGCGGTGGAGCGCCGAACTTGAATGCCTGAACAAGGAAGCCGAACGCTTTTTCTGCGCGCTCGCGGCTGTAGCCCACGATTTCAAAAATCCGTTCCTGCAATGCCGGGTCGTTGATACGCATTGAGCCTGAAGCAAGCTCGTAGCCGTTCAAGACAAGGTCGTAAAGGTCGCCTTTTACAGCTCCCGGGTCGCTTTCCAGAGTGTCCCAATATTTTTTCTGCGGAAGAGTGAACATGTGGTGTTCTGTCTCCCACTTGTTTTCTTCCTCGTTCCATGCAAAATACGGGAAGTCGATAATCCATGCGAAGTGGAATTCGTCTTTCGGGTTGTAAAGGTTAAGGTCTTTTCCAAGCTGCTTGCGCACTGCTCCAAGCGCGACGCACGCTGTCTGCCATTTTTCGTCGCTTACAAACAGAAGAAGGTCGTTCTTTTTTGCTCCGAGCTTTGAGCAGATTTCCGTTTCCTTTCCGGCAAAGAACTTTGAGATTCCGCCTTCAAAAGCGATGTCTGCGGTGGCTGAGCCTGTCGAAACCACTTTCATCCATGCAAGGCCTTTCGCGTGATTGATTTTTGCGACTGCTTCAAGCGCTTCAATGTGCTTTCTTGAATATTTGTCCGCCGCGTTCTTTACAACAAGGGCTTTAAGTCCGCTTCTCTTGTGGCGTTCAATGTTCTTGTCTGCGTTTGCGGCTCCTGCCTTGAATGCGTTAAAATCGCTCAAGTCCGCCATAAACGCCGCGTCCTGCATCTTCATGTCAAAACGCAAGTCCGGCTTGTCGCTTCCGTAAAGGTCAAAAGCGTCGTCCCAGCTGATTCTGTCAAAATGAACCGGAAGCTCATAGTTCAAAGTTTTCTTGAAGATATGGCGCATAAGCTCTTCGGTTGTCTCAAGGACTTCCTCACGGTTTGTGAAGCTCATTTCCATATCAATCTGGGTGAATTCCGGCTGGCGGTCGCCACGTGCGTCCTCATCGCGGTAGCAGCGCGCAATCTGGAAATACTTGTCGAATCCAGAAACCATAAGAAGCTGCTTATAAAGCTGAGGCGACTGCGGCAAAGAATAGAATTTTCCCGGGTGAACACGGCTAGGCACAAGGTAGTCGCGCGCGCCTTCCGGAGTGGACTTTATGAATGTCGGAGTTTCAATCTCCAAGAATCCTTTTGAAGTCAAGAATTCGCGGGTCGCAAAAGTTACTTTCGAGCGCAGGATGATGTTGTGCTGCATCGGCTCGCGGCGAAGGTCAAGGTAGCGGTATTTAAGGCGCAAATCTTCGTTTGGAAGAACAACTGTTCCGTCCTTCTGGCGAACTTCCTCAATAGAAAAAGGAAGCTCCTGCGATGTTGTAAAGATTTCAATGTCGCTTGCCTCAACTTCAATCTCGCCTGTTGCCATATCCTTGTTCACGTCTTTTTCTGCGCGGGCTGCAACAACGCCCTCAACAGCGATACAATATTCAGATTTGAGAGATGCGGCCGTTTTCTTTACTTCTTCAGAAGCATTGTCGCCGACCATCACCTGTGTGATTCCATAGCGGTCGCGAAGACGGATAAAAACAAGTCCGCCCAAGTCGCGTGTGCGGCTGACCCAGCCGTTCAATACAACTTTTTTGCCCACGTCAGCCTTTGTAAGCTCGCCGCAAGTTACAGTTCGTTTAGAATTTTCCATTATATTTTCCATCCTAGTGGCGCAAGAGCCACAATTTTTGTTCAAAAACAACAAATTTCTTCTATTTTAATAAGATATTCTGTTTTGGGCAATTATCCATCAACCTAACGAAAAGGAGCAAACTCCACCAATGCGCGACCCGCTTTTACTGCAAGTCCTCATTCCACACCGCTCCATTCCGGTCTTTCCGTGCAATCGGGGCTAAGCTGTTTCTGAAAATATGAAAATTCAGCGCGCCCCAGAGATTTTTCAATCTAGCATAATCAAAAAAAAATTCGACAATCCGTTTTTGTGCATTTATACTTAAATTATGATTAGCAAATATATTTTTGGAAAACCTTTTAACACGGAAGCGGTGGTTTGTGTTCCTGACGAAGCAAAAATTTTTGTGGATGATGCAAGTTCGTTCAAATATGCGCAAATTTCAATAAATAAAAAAGAAGGATTTTCTTTTAAAATGCACATTTCGCCAAAAACAATGATTTTTGGGCTTGGGCAGTCTATGGGCGGAATTAACAAAAGGGGCAGAATATACAACAGCTGGTGCACAGATGAATTTAATCATACAGAAGAAAAAATTTCTCTTTACGGTGCGCATAATTTTATGGTTTTCTACGAGCCGGACACAAAAAATGCGTTCGGTCTTTTCTTTGACTATCCGGGATTGGTGCAGATAGACGCGGCTTTTTCAACTTTTGATACAGTCACTGTAAAAATTGATGATGTTCATTTGAATATGTATTTTATAGAAGGAAATAGCCTTTTAGACATTACAAATCAGTTCAGAAAGATGATTGGTGCGAGTTATGTTCCGCCGCTTTGGTCGCTGGGATTTATGCAAAGCCGTTGGGGCTATGGTTCTGAAGCAGATTTGAAAAAAGTTTACGAAAACTATAAAGAAAAAAATATTCCGCTTGATGCGATTTTTTTGGACATTGATTACATGGAAGATTTCAGAGATTTTTCTATTAATAAGAAAAATTTTCCTAACTTTTCAAAAACTGTTTCTGATTTTAAGAAAAAAAATATTCACATTGTGCCTATAATTGATGCCGGTATAAAAGTAGAAGATGCAGAGCCAGATTCAGAAGGCATTCAAAAAGATTATTTTTGTAAAAAAGCTGGCGGTTCTCTTTTTGCGGCAGGCGTTTGGCCAGGACTTTCGCATTTTACAGATTTTTTAAATCCTTCTGCAAGAAAATGGTTTGGCGGTCTTTACAAAAAACTTACGGATATGGGAATTGACGGTTTTTGGAATGACATGAATGAACCGGCTCTTTTTTATTCTGAAGATGGACTTAAAAACGCTTATAAAGAAATTCTTTCTGTAATCGATAATAAAAATCCGCAAGTTTATGACACCTGGAAATTAAAAGATGCGGTTCTTGGCGTTCAAAATTCAATGGATGACTACAAAAGTTTTTATCACAAAGTTCCTGCTGATATTGCCGGTGGGCTTGCGGAATCTGTTCAGAATGGAATTGCAACTGTTCAACATTCAAAGGTTCATAATCTTTATGGTTACAATATGACTCGTGCGGCAAGTGAATTTTTTACTCAAAACTGCAAAAATGATGTGCTTATTTTTAGCCGGGCTTCCTATATTGGTGCCCACAGGTTTGGTGGCATTTGGACGGGCGACAACGCTTCCTGGTGGAATCATATTGAACTTTTAATCCATCAGCTTCCGGGATTGAATATGTGTGGCTTTTTGTATACAGGCTGCGATTTGGGCGGTTTTGGCGGAAACACAAGCCGCGAACTTTTGCTTCGTTTTTTGGGCGTTGGAATATGGACTCCGCTTATGAGAAACCATTCGGCACTTGGAACCCGCGAGCAGGAATGTTATCAGTTTGAAAATACAGAAGATTTTAGAGGAATTATAAGTTTTAGGTACAGAATTCTTCCTTATCTTTATGAAAAATTAAAAAAGGCGAGTGCTGAAAATTTACTTTTCTTTAAACCGCTTGCATTTGAATTTGCAGATGATGAGATTGCCCTTCAAACAGAAGATCAGCTTTTGCTCGGTGATGAAATAATGATTGCGCCGGTCTACAGACAAAACGCAACTGGAAGAAATGTTTATTTGCCACAAGACATGAAAATGGTTCGCTGCAAACTAGGTTCTGGACTTGATAAAGGCGCGCCACAAATTACGCCGCTTTCAAAAGGAATGCATTTTGTAGAATACGCTCAAAACGAAGTTGTATTTTTCCTAAGAAACGGAAAATCAATTTGGGTTGTAGATTCCGCAAAAACATCGGCGGAACTCGATTTGGAAACGAAAGAGGTTTGGGAGTAGGCTAAACTGGTATTTTTCAAAAAAAACTATAAAACGAAAACGTGAGGCAGCTTGAAGTGGTAATTATATTGCAACGTGAAGAAGATTTTCTACCTGTAAATTTAAATACTTTATGACTTTCACATCGCTTTTATTTTCATTTTGAAACAACTCAGAATTTTGTTTTTCGTTGGTTTGAATTAATATCTTGATTGGAAAGTTTTTTCCTCTTGAAGCATATTCTAGGCTTTTTATTGCGTCATTTATTGTTTCATCGTTTTTTTGGATTTTTATAGGAATAAGATTATTCTCGCTTTTTATAAAGCCGTCGATTCCTTTGTTTCTTTGAACTGGAATTGCGTTCAACATATCCAAAATGTTCTTTTCAAAATCTGTTTTTTCAAAGTAGGATTCAATTCCTTTTGAAAGAACGCCCGATTCCGAGATTATCATTTCGTCCAGTCTTTTTTTCGCAAGGGAAATTGCTTCTGGATTTTTGTCAATTCCGATGAATTTTCTGTTTAGGGATTTTGCCGCAACGCAAGTTGTTCCGCTTCCGCAGAAAAAATCCAGCACAATGTCATTTTCATCGGTTGTAAGCTCGATTATTTTTTGCAGTAGCTTTACAGGCTTTTGTGTCGGGTAGCCACATCGCTCTCTTGCCTTTGGATTCAGATATGGAATTTCCCACACATCGGAAAGAGGAACGCCTTTTTTTTCTTTTGTAAGAACAACATTTCCATTTTCATCTTTTTTATATTCAGATTTTCCCGATTTGTTTCTTGCCCGTTCCTGCAGAATTTGATCAACATTTGTTGAAGGCGAATACTCCGTGTAAAACTGATTGAATTTAAAATTCTTTGTTTTGCTGTAAAAATAAATATTCTGGTGGGCGTTTAAAAGTCCTTTTTTGGAATTTGACCATCTTTTGTATGACCAGATTATTTCGCTTTGAAAATTTTCTTCTCCAAAAGCATTGTCTAAAACTTCCCTAAGATAATGAGAAGCGTATCTGTCGCAATGCAAAAAGATTGAGCCACTTTCTTTTAAAACTCTTTTTGCTTCTTTTAGCACAGTTGCCATAAGTGAAAGATATTCTTCCCTTGTTGAAAATTTGTCATCAAAGGAATATGTAATTTCATTTTGTCTTGAAGAAAGTTCGTGGGTTTTCTGCGAAAAAAAAGGCGGATCCAAATATACAAGGTCTATGGAATTTGATTGAATTTTTTGCAGTTCAAATTGTGAGTCGCCGCAGATTACGGAATTTACTTGAATATCACTGTTCATATTCTGCCGTCCTTTCTAGCGCGATTTTTTCAAGGATTTCTTTTAAATCAGTTCCTGTGTAGTTCTTTATGAACTTCCACGCTTCATCTCCTGCGTAATATTCTCCGTGAACGCCTTCGTAAAGAGTTTTCAAAGTTTCCTGAATTCTGATTGCCTGTTCCCTCTGCGGATAGTAAAACATTATGCGGATTGGCTTTAGTTTTTTCAGACTGATTGTTTTTACCCGCGTGTGTTCCTTTGTTATGTGGTCGCCGTCTGTTGTTGCGTCTCGCCATTTTATTTCCAAAGCATCGTTTTTGTTTAGGAAATCAATTTCATAAGTCGCTGGTTTTTTCCCCAATGCGTTTGGAATCTTTGTTTTCTTTCCGTCTGGATATTTGTGTTTTAAGCATAAGATTGCGGCTTCTTCAAGAAATGAGCCTGCGTATTTGTATACAAAACGACCTTTATTCTGGTATATGTCTATTAAATTTCCTTCTGATTCTGTTATTCCTAAAACTCTGTAAATCAGATAATGCGAGTTGTCATCTGATTTCATTTCTTCGATTCTGTCATTTATTTTTGAGCGGAGTTCGGATGCATATTTGTCAGAAAGATTTTTTATTTCGTTGTATAACGTAATATCCATAGACAGTATTATATTTGTTTTCTTCTGATTTTTCTATAAATTACCCCCGATTTTCTAATACTATCCACATTATCGCTAGACAAAACGACGGGGGGGGGTGGTAGAATGACCTGTTATTTTACAATTTAACAGGAGACAAAAATGAAAAGACTATTTTTAGCATTTTGTGTTGTTCTTGCCTTGTTTACAAGCTGCCAAAACAATGCTTCGAGTACAGATGAAAATCCTTCTGTAAATCCAACACCAGAAACACCTATCCAAACCACGCTTAAGCAAAGAATTGCTGCCGCAAAAGATACGGACACAATCGACTTAGGCTCTGAAGAGCTAAAAGTTGAAGAGGCAGATTCCTACACAATTTCAAAGCCATTAACAATCAAAAATGGAAACATAAAAAATGCAACTTTTGTTGTTGAAAGCACAAATGTTACGTTCGAAAATATCACAGACATCAAAAGCATTATTGTAGATGAAAAAGTTGGCGATGGTGATTTTAATCTAAAAAATTGCCAAACAGTAGGCGAAGTTTACGTAAACGGTGGTGGTCAAAATTCTGTTCATATTGAAAAAACTGCCGTTGTAAAACTTGTTGTTCAAAAAAAGGATGTTCGCATTGCACTTTCAGGGGACAATTCAACTAAAATAGAAAAAACATTTATTCTTGAAGACTGTAAACTCGATTCAAACAATGCAGATTCTTCCTTTGGCGATGTAATAGTTTCAGAAATCGTAAAAAATCTTGAACTTGCCGGCAAAACAAAAATTGAAAAAATTGTTTCAACAGCAACAGATTCTGAAAGTGCAAACATTACAATTGTTGTAAATGTAGAAGTAACAATCGTTGCGGCAGATTCTACTGTAAAAGATGCAGTGAAAAATAACGAAGAAAACTCAAAGTTCAATGAAAAAGCAGAAGAAATAAAAGATACAACAATAGAAC